>NZ_SOFW01000023.1:0-174915 GCF_004402315.1 Cryobacterium sp. TMT1-3 | reverse complement strand
ATGGTACTGCAGGGGGGACCCTGTGGGAGAGTAGGACACCGCCGGACTTAACTTAGAACGACCAGAAAGGCCACCCCCGGGTGGCCTTTCTGCGTTAACAGGGCCACCTCAGGGTGGCCCGTTTTCGTTAAGCTGCGGTGTCGAGACCCCGGCTTTGCCTCTGCGGGGCGCCAGGGCATCCGCTCCTCAGCTCAAACAATGGCCCTTGCCCGGGAGACATCCGCGAAAAGCGTGCGGATGCCTCCCCGCCAACGGCCATAACTCGGCACCCCGCGAATACCCCGACACCCCACCCACAACCTGAACGCTACGCAAAGCTGCGACGTGCGGCAGTGGTGGTAAGAGCGAGTGTTGGCAGCGGGCAGCGGGCAACTGCGGGACTGTGGCTGTCTGCTAGGTCGACCGTCCGCATGCTGTATCCAGCAGCTTTTGCATTGGCTCTCAGTGCGGAACGGAGGAGTTAGTACGCACCGAGTGCTTGCTTCCGATGTTTTGTCAGCGGTTCGGGAATCCGTGGGGGAGGCCGGTCAGCACCGGGGCGAGACGGGCGAGACGCTCGCGCTCGAGGAGGAGCGCGGTGTACTCGCGTTCGCGGCGCACGGCAGCGACTCCGACCAGAAAATACTCAGCCGGAGCATCGGGCAGCGGCGAGACAAACGGCGTGACCTCGGCCGCGAGGGCCTGCGCGAGGCGTTCGCGGGTGAGCGGTGTCAGGTGCGCAGACTGGCGCAGGTACTGCGCGACTCGACGGGCCAGCCGGTCGGGCAGCCGGGCGATGTCCACGGTTTGCGACCAGGGCAGGAGCGCTTCGGGAAGCTGACGCGGAATTTGCCGGTTGCGCTGCACCCGCTCGTGCTGGCTGTAGGTCCCGGCGAGCAGATCACCGAGGCGCTTGGACCGGCCGTTGAGCAGGGCGGTGGTGGCGGCGAGGCCGCCGAGGGTCATGATGATTTCGAGAACGCCAGTCAGGGCTCGAATGAACGCGTGGCGCAGCGAGATGGCTCCACCGTCGTCGCGCACGATACGAGCGCCGATGGCGAGCTTGCCGAGCGAGCGGCCATGGGTGAGCGTTTCGACCAACACCGGCACGACGAGCAGCGAGAAGACCAGCGCTGCGATCGAGACCGCCTGGGTGAGCGCCGCATCGGTGAATTCTGCGAGGCTGAGAAAGAAGGCCAGCTGAATGAGCAGGTACAGGGCCAGGTAGGCCAACGTGTCGATGATCGAGCTGGCGGCGCGCAGAATGACGCTCGCCGGCCGCACGTCGAGCGCGACGGCTTCTCCGGTGACCAGCTCGTCGCCGGGGCTCAGGTCAAAAGCTGCAGTGGGACGCGCGGTCTCCTTCATGTCTACTATTGAACCAGATGGATCTCGACGCATACACGGCAGCGCATCGCGCCGACTGGGACCGCCTGACCGAGCTCGGTGCCCGGCGGCGTCTGAGTGGTGCCCAGTCCGACGAACTCATTGAGCGCTATCAGGCCGGCGCCACCCAGCTCTCCGCCATCAAGTCCACGGCCGGCTCGACGCTGGAGGGTGACCGGCTGTCGGTCGGTTTGTCCCGCGCGCGGCTGCGCTTCACCGGCGTGAGCGCCAACGTGCTCGCTCAGATTCCGCGATTTTTTGTTGCCCAGCTGCCGGCGGCCCTGTACCGGCTGCGCTGGCTCACCCTCGCCGTAGCCGTCGTCACCTTCGTCGTTGCCGGGCTGTACGCCGTCTGGGCCTATAACGACCCGAGGGTGCTGGCCAACCTCGGAACGGATGCCCAACTCGCGCAGCTGGCCAACGAAGACTTCGTCGGCTACTACTCCGAAAACCCCGCAGCCTCGTTCACCGGGTTGGTCTGGACCAACAACGCCTGGATCGCGGCGCAGTGCATCGCCTTCGGCATCGTCGGCGTGTACGTGCCGTTCATCATTCTGCAGAATGCCATGGGTCTCGGCACCACCGCCGCGGTCATGTTCGCCTACGACAAGGGCGACGTGTTCTTTCTCTACATCGCTCCGCACGGGCTCCTCGAACTGACCGCCATCTTCGTCGCAGCGGCCGCGGGGCTGCTCATCTTCTGGGCCTGGATCGCCCCCGGCGCTCGCACCCGCGGGCAGGCACTCGCCGAAGACGGCCGCGCCCTGTTCACCGTGGCGATCGGCCTCGTCTTCGTGCTGCTGGTCTCCGGCATCATCGAGGGGTTCGTCACCTCCCAGCCGTGGCCGTGGGCGATCAAGATCGGTATCGGCGCCGTCGCGCTGGGCGCGTTCCTGACCTACATGATCGTGCTCGGCGGCCGTGCTACCCGCGCCGGTGAGACCGGCGACCTGAGCGAGTTCGAAGCGGGCAGCACGCGCATTTACGGGGCCTGACCGGCAGCGCCATCTGGGTGCGGTCATTCCTCTGGCGGTCGCGACAAGCCGTGGATCGAGCCTTGAGATTTCGCCCAACGAATTGAGGTCGGAGGGTGCGCCGGCGCTAGAGCCGTCCGGCGGCCTTCAAAGCGATGTACCGGTCGGCGAGGGCCGGCGGAAGCTGCGCGGGCGAGGCGGTGACGACATCCGCTCCCAGCTGGCGGATGGCGGCCGATACCCGGGCCACGTCGAGCAGGGCCCGCTCGGCAGCTGCCGCCCGGTAGATTTCGGTGCGACCGCCGCGGGTGGCCGCGGCGAGCACGGTGGCCGGGTCGAGCACGGAGGCCACGACCACCGTGTGACGTTTGGTGAGCTGCGGCAGCACCGAAAGCAGCCCGGTCGATGCGCCCGCAGCGTCGATGGAGGTGAGCACCACGATCAGGGCGTGCTGGCTGGTAATCGATCGCACCTGGCCGGGAACGGCAGCCCAGTCCATTTCGATGAGTTCTGGGTCGATCATGGCCATGGAATCGACCATCTGCGAGAGCAGGGCCGCGCCGGTCGCGCCCTGCACCCGGCCCCGCACCCGGCGGTCGAAGGCGAGAAAATCCACCCGGTCGCCGGCGACCGAGGTGAGCGCCGCGAGCAGCAGGGCGGCCTCGAACGCGGTGTCCAGCCGCGGCTCGTTGTCGACCCGCGCGGCCGAAGTGCGCCCGGTGTCGAGCAGAATGACGACACGGCGATCCCGTTCCGGCCGCCAGGTGCGCACCATCACGTCGTTACGCCGGGCTGTCGCTCGCCAGTCGATCGAGCGCACGTCGTCGCCGAGCACATATTCGCGCAGTGAGTCGAATTCGGTGCCCTGCCCGCGCACCATCACGCTGGTGCGCCCGTCGAGCTCTTTGAGCCGGGCAATGCGGGACGGCAGGTGTTTGCGGGCGTGAAAGGGCGGCAACACGCGGATGCGCCCCGGCGCATTAAGCGTGGCTTGGCGGTTCCAGAGACCCAGCGGACCGCGCGTGCGCACCGTTACCTGCTCGACCCGCCGTTCCCCGCGACGAAACGGGGTGAGCGTGAGCGAAACGAGCCGGCGCTCGCCGCGCGGAACCACGATCCGGCTGCGATTTCGACCGGCCCCCGCCGACGGCTGCCAGGCATCCCGCACCACGCCCACCAGGCGGCGGCGCCCGGTGTTGGTCAGATACAGCTCGCTCGTGACGGATTCGCCGAGTCGAACCCGGGCCGGCAGCATCCGTTCGATCGTCACTACGCGTGGCGACGCCGCCAACGCCAGGTCGACGGCGCCGAGCGTGAGCACGAACACCAGCCAGAGCAGGAGCACGCCGGCAGCCTGCTCGCTGGAAGACCCGAACCACACGATGGGCACCACGCCGAGGGCGACGAGAAGAACGAACCGTCCGCTGAGCGTCATCGTTAGATCGGAACCTGAACCTGCTGCAACACGCCGCGCAGAATGGCATCGACCGCGACGCCCTCGAGTTCGGCCTCCGGGCGCAGCTGCACGCGGTGCCGCCACACCGGCAGCGCCATCGCCTGCACGTGATCGGGGGTGATCGAGTCGTAGCCGCTCAGCCAGGCCCACGCCTTGGCGGCGGCGAGCAGGGCGGTCGTTCCGCGGGGGCTGACGCCGAGCTTGACCGAGGGACTCGTGCGCGTGGCGCGGGCCAGATCGACGATGTAGGCGAGCACGTCAGCGCTCGACCCGACGCGGGCGACGGCTGCCTGCGCTGCGGCGAGTTCGGCCGCGCCGAGCACCGCGGCAACGCCGGCTCCGGCGAGGTCGCGCGGATTGAAGCCGGCCGCGTGGCGGCGCAGCACCTCGATCTCATCGACCCGCTGCGGCACCTCGAGCACGAGCTTGAGCAGAAACCGGTCGAGTTGCGCCTCGGGCAGCGTGTAGGTGCCCTCATACTCGATCGGGTTCATCGTCGCGGCCACGATGAACGGCTCCGGCAGCTTCAGCGACTCGCCGTCAACGCTGACCTGCCGCTCCTCCATCGCCTCGAGCAGCGCGGACTGCGTCTTCGGCGGGGTGCGGTTGATCTCGTCGGCCAGCATGATATTCGTGAACACCGGCCCCTGGCGAAACTCAAACTCCCCGGCGCGGGCGTCGTAGATGAGCGACCCGGTCACGTCGCCCGGCATCAGGTCGGGTGTGAACTGGATGCGCTTGGTGTCGAGGCTCAGCGCGTGGCTGAGCGTGCGCACCAGCAGCGTCTTGGCGACGCCGGGCACGCCCTCGAGCAGCACATGGCCGCGAGCGAGCAGGGCGATGATCAGCCCGGTCACCGCGCCGTCCTGCCCGACGACGGCCTTGCCGACCTCGGTGCGCACCCGGTTGAGGGCGGCCCGCAGCGCTGCGGCATCCGTTGCGCCGGTCGGCGCTGTGTTGATCAGGTCCGTGGGAGTCGTCATGGTTCCATTCTCTCGGCTGGAGGGGGTGAGAATTCACGAGAAGCGGATGCCGCCGCCTCGGCAGC
This sequence comes from Cryobacterium sp. TMT1-3, assembly GCF_004402315.1. Lineage (NCBI taxonomy): Bacteria > Bacillati > Actinomycetota > Actinomycetes > Micrococcales > Microbacteriaceae > Cryobacterium > Cryobacterium sp. TMT1-3. The sequence continues at coordinate 170,072 of NZ_SOFW01000023.1, read as the reverse complement.
AGGTACCACTCCGGCCTTGACGGCCCGGCAGGCCGCCTGTTCGAGGGCCTGCAGGGCGTCGGAGAGCGCCATCAGCTGCGCGTCGGAGTGTGGAATCGCGTCGACCAGCACCCGCCGCACCTCGGCTGGTGCGCTGCCGGTGATCCGGGCGACCGTGCCGATGACCTCGTCCAGCTGGGCGAGGCGGCCGAGGCCGACGGCTCGGGCGAGGCGTTGCACGGCGCCGACGCGGAGCGCATCGAGCGCGCGCAGTCGAGCGTTGCTGCGCGCGTACAGCCGCGCCCGTCCCTCCATGGTTTCGCTCGCCTTCACCGTGACCGGCAAATTTTCGGCCACGAGCGGCCCGAACCGGCGGCCACGCCAGAACGCGGCGGCGACGGCGGCGAGCACGAGCAGCACGGCCACGGGGCTGACCCAGCCCGGCGTCAGCTCGGCGAGCGACGGCGGCCCGGTTCGGGGCAGGTCGGCCAGCGTCGGCAGGTACCAGACGAGCGAGTCGCTCTCCCCGAGCAGTCCGAGGGCGAGCGCCGCGTTGCCGTAGCCGGTCACGTTCTCGTTGTTGAAGACGCGTGCGTCCGGCACGAGCGAGACGAGGCCGCCGGTCGCGCTCTCTACCTGAACCAGCGAGAAGGTCTCGGCGTCGCTGGCGAAACAGCCGGTCAGGAGCGGATGCCCGCCCTCCGGTATCGAGAGGGTGTCCCCGCCCGGCAGGAGGTTTTCGGCACGGTTCGCGGCCGACACCGAGCAGTCAGCTGTGAGCGATGCGGTGTCGGACACACCGCCGAAACCCACGGACGGGGCGAGCGCCTGCAGGGCCAGAAAATCGGGCGCGACGACAACGGTACGCGCCGCTCCCTCGGCCAGCTCGGTCAGCTGCCCGGCGTCGAGGTAGCCGTTCTCGTCGTAGAGCAGCACGGTGGAATCAGCGCCGACGGCGTCGCGCACCTCGACCAGCGAGTCGGCCAGGGTCACGGTGACGCCCTGCTGACGCAGCACCTCCACGAGCGCCATCGACCCGGCCGGCGCCGCGTTGTCGCCGGCCAGGGCGCGGCCGGCCGCATTGCTGCCGCCGGAGAGGAACACGCCCACGATGGCGACAATCACAATGCCGGCGAAAGCGAAAATCCAGAAGGAGGAGCGGCGCAGCAACGCGCGCAGGGTCGGTGTTGCCACGGTCGTGGGAGTGCCACCGGCGGAACTCAGGGCGGCGGCATCCGTTGTGAGTGTTGCGCTCATGGCCGGCCTGCCGCGGCCAGCGGGGCGAGTGTGACGGGCGACGCGGCCCGCAGCTCGGCCTCGAGCGCGGCCAGGGATCGATAGTCGTGCTCGAGCGCGGTCTGCTCGAGATAGCGCACCCGGTCGAAGGTGTCCGCAGCGAGGGCGAGGGCGGGGCCGCTTGGCGGGAAGGCCAGCCGGGCTCGCGCGGCGAAGTCGTGAGCGGTCGTGCCGGGGGTGACCGAGAGCACCGTGCGTTCGGCGAGGCCCCTGGCCAGGGCGCGAAAGATCTCCTCGCAGGCCAGGCTCCAGTCGCCGCGACTGGCCGCAGCGTCGGCCGCCGTGCGCATCTCGGCGCTGCTGCGCTGGTCGATTGTGCCGAACAGGTCGTTGCCGGCCCGGCGTCGCCGCGCCAGCCGGGGGGCGCCGAACAGCAGCCAGCCCGCCACGAGCGCCGCGACGATGAGAACGACCACAACGATCGGCAACCAGTCAGCGAGGCTGCCGTCGCCGCTGATGGCGAGCGAGTTGATCCAGTCCAGAAAACCCTGCGACGCCCGGTCGAACCAGGTCGGCCTGGCCGCTTCGTAGGGAGCCTTGGCGAGTTCCTCCCGCAACCACCGGCGGGCCTCGGGCGCGTCGGGAGCCACCGGTACATCACCGGCGAGGCCGACAATCCTCCGCCCGGCCACCGCTGTGAGCTGCGCCAGGCCGAACGCGGTCATGCCGCCGGGTATCCGCCGGAACCGGCCGGTATCAGGTAGGGGTCGGGCACGTCGCCGCCCTGCGAGGTGGATTCGACATAGCGGGCCAGTTCCAGATCGAGGCCCTCCTTGCGCATGCGCAGGTCAAGGTAGATCAGGGCCACGGCCGCCGACTGCACGACGGCCGCGACGGCCGCCACCGGAATGGCGATGATCAGGCTGACGACCACGCTGAGAATCGATGACTCTTCGGCGAACGCGCCGGTCGGGTCCACCAGCACGGTGCCCACACCGAACAATAACGAGACCGGGGTGGTGACGATCTGGCTGATCACCTGCACGATCAGGCCGGCCAGCAGCAGCACGCCCAGGGTGCGCCAGAAGTAGCCGCGGGTCAGTGACCACGACCGAGAAACGGATGCCCGCACCCCCAACTTCTCCAGCACGATCAGGCTCGGAACGGCACTGGTCTTGGTATAGATGAAGGCGCTCGCCGCCGCGAGCAGCAGGCCGCCGAAGATTCCGACCAGCACGCCGGCGACGATGCCGGCGACATCGCCCACGCTGACCAACAACACGACGATGCCGGCGATCACAGCCACGCCGATGAGCAGCGCGAGGGTGAGCAGCAGAGTCCATAGGGTCAGCGGCCAGAGGCGGGTCGCCGCACGGCGCCACAGGGCGCCGAGGCGAAGCTTCTCGCCGAGGGTCGCGCGGGCCACTTCGAGCACGATGACAGCCTGCAACAGCGCCGACCCGATGAGGGACAGCGCCACCGGAATGATCAAAGACAGCGCGCCGATCAGTACCGATCCGGCCGTGACGGCATCTTTCTGGTCGAGCGGAGCGCTGTCGATGCGATCAAGCGCCCAGAAGGTGACGAGGCCGACAATGACCACGGTGACGAGCATGATCGCCGCCTGCACGATGAGGCCGCTCCCGAAGGTGGCCTTCGGATTGCGACGCAGCACCTGGAAGGATGCGCCGAGCAACGTACCGAACCCGATCGGCCGCAACGGAATCAAACCCGGCTTGGGCGGAGGAGCCCAGCCCTGCCCCGGGTCACTGCTGAAGGGACCGCCTTGATCGGGCGTGGCGGGCGCCGCGAACTGACCGTAGCGCGGGGGAACGGGGGCGTCGGGAGCCTGCCAGGAGTCTGTCACTATTCAATGCTGGCACAGGTCGATCGAGAAATGCGCTCTGAGGCACTCTGTCAGCGCGCTCGGCTACTCTTATGCCAGACTTTGCCCTACTCATCGGGCAATCTGCTGAGCGCACAATCAGAACACACCACGAAATTGTTCTGGAAAGAGACCCATGACCGCACGCATTCTGGTGATCGACGACGACACCGCCCTGTCCGAGATGATCGGCATCGTTTTGCAAGGAGAGGGCTTCACCCCGGGCTTCTGTGCCGATGGATCGCTCGCCCTCGAGACGTTTCGCACCGAGAAGCCAGATCTGGTACTGCTCGACCTCATGCTGCCCGGCCTCGACGGCATTGAAGTGTGCCGGCTGATCCGCGCCGAATCTGGGGTGCCGATCATCATGCTGACCGCCCGGTCCGACACCACCGACGTGGTGAAGGGGCTCGAGTCGGGGGCTGACGACTACATGGTCAAGCCGTTCAACCCCAAAGAGCTCGTCGCCCGCATTCGCACCCGTCTGCGCCCGCCCGCGGCCGACGGGGCGCTCGCGCTGCACATCGGCGACCTCGTGGTCAACGCGGTTGGGCACGAAGTCACCCGCGGAACGGCCGCGATCAACCTCACTCCGCTCGAATTCGACCTGCTGCTGACCCTCGCCTCCAAACCCCAGCAGGTGTTCACCCGCGAAATGCTGCTGGAACAGGTGTGGGGTTACCACTACAAGGCCGACACCCGGCTCGTGAACGTGCACGTGCAACGGCTGCGCGCCAAGGTCGAGCACGACCCGGACAATCCCAGGATCGTCATGACGGTGCGCGGAGTCGGCTACCGCGCCGGCACGGCCAGCTAGCGAGGCGGAACCGCAGATGGCCCCCCGGCGACCCCCGCAGAAACGGTTGGCCGCACCATGCCCCAGCTGACCTACTGGCGACGGCCGCGCAACTGGCCCCGGCTGGTGCGCGCGTCGTGGCGCTCGTCCCTGCAATTCCGTACGGTGACCATCTCTGTCGCTCTCTCCGGCGTGGCGATTCTGCTGGTGGGCGTGTACATGTCGGCCAGCATCGGCAACGACCTGTTCCAATCGCGACTCAGCCAGGTGCTGCTCGAATCCGACCGCGCGACCAGTGCAGCGCAGAGCCTGTTGGATTCTTCCGATGCCACCGACCGGGTGCAGGTGCAAAACCTGCTCAGCGCGGCGCGCACCTCGATCTCGGCGGCCTCATCGAGCCGACTGGTTGCCGTACTGCGGGTGCCCGGCCAGGACTCGTCAACCGTTGCACCGCTCGACTCGTCGACCTTCGGACAGTCCACCGGCGTGATCGGGGCCGAACTGCGCACCGAGGTGCAGGCCAATATCGGCGACCAGTTCTGGCAGTCGGTCACCCTCACCGGCGATGACGCCACGACCGTTCCCGGCATCGTGGTGGGGTCGCAGATCACCGTTCCGGTGGCCGGCCGCTACGAGCTGTACATCGCTTACAGCCTGAAGGACGCGGAAGAGACCCTGCTCTTCGTGCAGCAAACCCTCGGGGTGGCCGGCGTTGCCCTCATGCTGCTGATCGGCGCCGTGACCTGGATCGTCGTTCGCTTCGTCGTGACGCCCCTGCGGGTGGCCGCCGAGACGAGCCAGAAACTCGCCTCCGGTGATCTCGAGGTGCGCATTCCCGAAAAAGGTGAGGACGTCATTGCGACGCTGGCCCGTTCCTTCAACGGCATGGCCGACAGCCTGCAAAGCCAGATTCGTGCACTCGCCGACCTGTCCGAGGTGCAGCAACGGTTCGTGTCTGATGTCTCGCACGAACTGCGCACACCACTGACGACCATCCGTTTGGCCGGCGATGTGCTGTACGACCAGCGGGCGAGCTTTGCGCCGGCCACCGGCCGCACCGCTGAGCTGCTGCACACCCAGGTCGAACGGTTCGAGCTGCTGCTGAGCGACCTGCTCGAAATCAGCCGCTACGACGCCGGATCCGTTGAACTCGAGAGTGAACCGACCAACCTGGTCTACCTCGCCGAAGACGCCATCGACAGTCTGCGATCCCTCGCCGAGTCCAAGGGCAGCGACCTGCGCCTGGTGGCTCCCGGCGGGTATCTGAACGCGGACGTCGATCCGCGGCGCATCCGCCGGGTGCTGCACAACCTCATCGGCAACGCCATCGAGCACGGTGAGGGTAAAACCGTCGTCGTGTCGGTCGACAGCGATGCGAATGCTGTCGCGCTCGCCGTACGCGACTACGGCCTCGGAATGAGCCAGGCCGAGGTCGCGCACGTCTTCGACCGGTTCTGGCGGGCCGACCCCTCGCGCCAACGCACGATCGGCGGCACCGGCCTCGGGCTGGCCATCTCCCGCGAGGACGCGAGTGTGCACAACGGCTGGCTGCAGGTCTGGTCCAGTCCGGGAGAAGGATCGTGTTTTCGGTTGACGCTGCCCCGCGTGGCCGGTGCCGTGCTGCAAGCGTCACCGATCCCCTTGCCGCCCGCCGACGCCACCGCCGACGCCACCGCCGTGCTCGGCGACGCCGGGCAGATGCCCGTGCCGGGCGGAGGGCGACATGACTGAGCGCACACCTCGCCGCCGCGTCTTCCCGGCGCTGCTCGTCGCCATCAGCCTCGCCGTCGGTCTGGGGGGCTGCACCGGCATTCCGCGCGACGGTGCGGTGCACGCCGGCAACGACATCGCACCCGACGACAATCCAGCCCCGGTATTTCTGCCGGCGCTGCCGCAAAAGGATGCCGCGCCGGAATCGATTCTGCGGGGCTTCATCGACGCCTCCTCGAGCCCTGAGAACAATTACGACATCGCCCGCCAGTTCCTGGCCCCGGCCTTCCAATCCAGCTGGGATGCCACGGCGGGGGTCACCGTCGACAACGGCTCCGGGCGCACCCTGACGGTCATCGACGACGGCACCACCCTGGTTGCCGTCACGCCGGTGGCCGAGGTCGACCAGGCGGGGGAATACCGTGAGGTCGACGCCAGTCCGGTCCCATTACGCTACGAGTTTCAGCAGATCGGCGGCCAATGGCGCATCAGCTCTGCCCCGAACGGCACCGTGATCGACGAAAACACGTTCAACGACGTGTTTAGCGCCCAACCCGTGTACTTCTACGATCCCGGCTTTCGGTTCCTGGTTCCGGACCTGCGCTGGTTTCCGCGCGGGGCATCCGCTCCCACCAAGCTGGTCAACGCCGTCTTGAACGGACCGAGCGCCTGGCTGACCGGAGCGGTCGCCACGGCGTTTCCGGAAGGCTCCAAGCTCACCGCCGACGCCGTACAGGTGGTTGGGCGCCAGGCCATGGTCGACCTGAACAGCGAAGCACTCAACGCTGACCGGCAGACGCTGCAGCGCATGAAAGCGCAGCTGGCGGCGAGCCTGCCGTCCGGCCTCACGGTCGAGATCACCATCGACCAGAACTTCCAGGCCATCGACGACGTCGAGACCGGGGCTCCCGTCATCGATCCGCGCGTGGACGCCCGCGCCCTCGTGCTGCGCGGGGACGAATTCGGTTTTCTGGCCGCCACCGGGCAGAGCGTCACCCCGCTGGACGGGCTGTCTGCGACCATCGCCCAACTGGCCCCCACCGCGGTGACGCTGGCGTCTGGCCAGGCTTCAGCCGCCGTGCTGAACAGCGACGGCGTTTACGTCGTGCGTGACGGCGGCGAGCCCGAATTGCTCGACGCGCGCGCTGGGCTCCTGGCGCCGTCGATCGACAACGACCGCTTCGTCTGGTCGGTGCCGTCAAACGATCCGACCGCCCTGGTCGTCTACAGCCCAACGGGAGAGGCGACCGTGCTGCCGACGCCGTGGCCCGAAGCCACCTCGATCACGGCCCTGAAAATCTCGAGGGACGGCGCCCGGCTGATCGCCCTGCTCGGCACCGGCTCGGAGACCCGTTTCGTCGTCGCGTCCATCATTCGCACCGAGCAGGCGCCGACCGGCCTCGGCGCGCCCGTGCTGTTGGCGGCGGGCGGCGGGGCCGGCCTCGACGCAACCTGGATCGACGAATTGACCGTGGCGTCGCTCAGCACCCTGCCGAGCGGTGAGGCACGCATCGTGGCGCAGCAGATCGGCGGCGTCAGCTCCGTCCTGGAATCCCCGGCGAGCAGCCGGTTCATCGTCGGCAGCAACTCCGTGCGCGACCTGCGCGTAATCACCGACACCGGCAGCCTGGAGGTGCAGCGGGGAGCGGGCTGGCAGGCCCGCATCGACGACGTGATCCTGCTGGCCACCCAACAGGGCCTCGGCAGCTAGCCGGTCGGCCGTCTCCTCCCCAGGCGGTGCCAGAGGCGTTCCTGCACGGGTGGAGAGTTGGCGCCCCGCACGCCGCATGCACGCGGAAGACTGGCCCGATGATGCGAGGGCTGCGCACTCGACTGACCGCTGCGGGACTGGATGCCTGGGCCACGGTCCTGCCGACCGCGTGCAGCGGCTGCGGTGCCCTCGACCGCGCCCTGTGTTCAAGCTGCCGGTTGGCCCTGCTCCCGGCGGTGCATTCGGTCACGCGCGACGATGCACTCGTCTGGGCGGCCCTGAGCTACGAAGGGGTGGCCCGCCACGTGATCGCCGCCTACAAAGACGGTGGTCGAACGGATGCCGCCGGTGCGCTCGCCGCGCCGCTGCGAGCGGCCATCGTGGCCGCGCTCGCCGCCGTCCCGCGTGGGAACGGCGGCGGCATCCAGCTCGTCACCATTCCCTCGTCCCGCCTGGCCTGGCGCCTGCGCGGTTACCACCCGGTCGATGCCCTGCTGCACCGGGCTGGGCTGTACCCGATCCCGGCGCTCGCGCAGCGCGGGGAATCCGTCGACCAGGTCGGCCTCGGCCGCGCGGCGCGCGTCGCAAACAAAAGCAACAGCCTCGTCGCGCGGCATCCGCTCAATGGAACGAGGGTGATCCTCGTCGACGACATCGTGACCACCGGTGCGACCCTGCTCGAGGCGCGGCGCGCCGTGTTCGCTGCGGGCGGTATCGTCGTCGGCCTGGCCACACTGGCGCAAACACGGCGTCGGCTGCCGCCGTCTTCGAGCTCTGGGCAAACTGATCGACAAATACTGTGACATATCTCACCGCCACGGCTACGGTGGAGACAAAGGCGCGCAATGATCGCCCGGTTTTGGGGCGGTCCGCCAAACTGGAGGTCGTCATGGAAACTAACATCGTCGGACGCAACCTGGGGATCACTGATCGCTTCCGCGAGTACGCCACGGAGAAGGCCGAGAAAATCGCCCTCCTCGCCGAGAAAGCCCTCGCGCTCGAGATCAAGGTCAGCCGCCACCACGAGAAGAACGGTGCTGCCGCCGGCAACGATCGAGTCGAACTCACCCTGATCGGCAAGGGTCCTCTGGTGCGGGCCGAAGCTGACGGATCCGACAAGTACGCCGCTTTTGATGTGGCTCTTGGCCGTCTGCTCGAGCGGGTTCGCCGGGCCAAGGACCGCAAGAAGGTGCACCGCGGCGGCGCCCACCGTCCCACCTCGCTGCACGAGGCGTCCGCGGTCGGTTTCAGCGTCATCGACATCACACCGGCCAACCCGGAAACTCTCGAACGGGTACGCACCGGCGCGATTCCCATCGTGCAAGCGGATGCTCCCGCCGTCGCCGAAGAGGAAGAATACTGCCCCGTCGTCATCCGTCGCAAAGTCTTCGCGGCAGCCCCGATGTCCGTTGACGATGCCCTGTACTTCATGGAGCTCGTCGGCCACGACTTCTACCTATTCCAGGACCTGGAGACCAAACGTCCCAGCGTGGTGTACCGGCGTAAGGGCTGGGACTACGGGGTCATCGAACTCGACGGTTCGGGCGAGGAGCTGCAGGAGGCTGTGCCCGTTGCCAGCGGGCGTGCCAACTGACCAACTAGCATTGCCTTAGCCGCCGACCAGGTCGGTGCTCTGGCATCTGCCAGACGAGAGGTGCAGGCGTGTGCTGCGGTAGTTCGATTGGGCTGCCGCAGTACCTGCCCGCACCGTTTGACTAGTGGAGTACATTCGTGGCGTCAATTCTTGAAAAGGTTCTTCGTGTTGGTGAAGGCCGCGTTCTGCGCCGCCTGGAAAACTATGCGAAAGCCATCAACGCGCTGGAAGAAGACTTCCATGAGCTCACCGACGACGAGCTGAAAAACGAGACCGTCACCCTGCGGGAACGGTACTCCAATGGCGAATCGCTCGATGACCTGCTGCCGGAGGCCTTCGCTGCCGTGCGGGAGGCCAGCACCCGCACCCTGGGGCTGCGTCACTTCGACGTGCAGCTCATGGGCGGAGCAGCCCTGCACCTCGGCAACATCGCCGAAATGAAAACCGGTGAGGGCAAGACCCTCGTCGCCACTACCGCCGCGTACCTCAACGCGATCAGCAGCCGCGGCGTGCACGTCATCACGGTCAACGACTACCTCGCGAGCTATCAGAGCGAACTGATGGGTCGCGTCTTCCGCGCTCTCGGCATGACGACCGGATGCATCCTCTCCGGTCAGACCCCGGCGCAGCGTCGCGAGATGTACGCGGCCGACATCACCTACGGCACCAACAACGAATTCGGCTTCGACTACCTGCGCGACAATATGGCCTGGCAGGCCAGCGACATGGTGCAGCGCGGACACTACTTCGCCATCGTCGACGAGGTCGACTCGATCCTCATCGACGAGGCACGCACCCCGCTGATCATCTCCGGGCCGGCGTCGGGTGAAGCGAACCGCTGGTTCAACGAATTCGCCAGCCTGGCCAAGCGTCTCGTCGCCGACGAAGACTTCGAGGTCGATGAGAAGAAACGCACCATCGGCGTGCTAGAACCCGGCATTGAAAAAGTTGAGGACTACCTCGGCATCGACAACCTCTACGAGTCGGCCAACACACCGCTGATCTCCTTCCTGAACAACGCCATCAAGGCCAACGCCCTGTTCAAGAAAGACAAAGACTACGTCGTCATGAACGGCGAGGTGCTCATCGTTGACGAGCACACCGGCCGTATTCTCATGGGACGACGGTACAACGAGGGCATTCACCAGGCGATCGAGGCCAAGGAGGGCGTTGCGGTCAAGGCCGAGAACCAGACCCTGGCCACCGTCACCCTGCAGAACTATTTCCGCCTGTACTCGAAAATTTCCGGCATGACCGGAACAGCCGAGACCGAAGCCGCCGAGTTCATGAGCACGTACAAGCTCGGTGTCGTCGCCATTCCCACCAACAAGCCGATGCAGCGCATCGACCAGTCCGACCTGATCTACAAGAACGAAGAGTCCAAGTTCCGTCAGGTCGTCGAAGACATCGTCGAACGCCACGAAGCCGGCCAGCCGGTTCTGGTCGGCACGACGAGCGTCGAGAAGAGCGAATACCTGTCGCGGCTGCTCGCCAAGAAGGGCGTGCGCCACGAGGTGCTCAACGCCAAGAACCATGCCAGGGAGGCCGCGATCGTCGCGCAGGCCGGCCGGCTCGGTTCGGTCACCGTCGCCACCAACATGGCCGGTCGTGGTACCGACGTGATGCTCGGCGGAAACGCCGAATTCCTCGCCGTCGCCGAGATGAACGGCAAAGGCCTCAGCCCGGTCGAAACGCCCGACGAATACGAACTCGCCTGGGACGACGTCTTCACCGCGGTGAAGGCCGACGTCGCCGAAGAAGCGGAGAAAGTAATCGCGGCCGGCGGACTCTACGTGCTCGGCACCGAACGGCACGAGTCGCGCCGCATCGACAACCAGCTGCGCGGTCGCAGCGGGCGTCAGGGCGACCCGGGCGAGAGCCGGTTCTACCTGTCGCTCACCGACGACCTCATGCGGCTGTTCAACGCCGGTGCCGCCGAGGCCCTCATGGGCCGGCAGGGCGTGCCGGACGACATGGCGATCGAATCCAAGGTGGTCAGCCGAGCCATTCGCAGCGCCCAGTCCCAGGTCGAGGGGCGCAACGCTGAGATTCGCAAGAACGTGCTCAAGTATGACGACGTGCTCAACCGGCAACGCGAGGCCATCTATGGTGACCGCCGCCACATCCTCGAGGGTGACGACCTGCACGAGCGCACCCAGACCTTCCTCACCAACGTCATCGACGAGGTGCTCGATGTGCACGCCGGCGACGGCAATGGAGATGATTGGGACTTCGACGCCATGTGGACGGAACTCAAGACCCTCTACCCGGTGGGCCTGACCATCGACGAGGTCGTTTCCGAGGCCGGCGACAAGGGCAGGATCAACCGCGACTTCATGCGCCGTGAGATCCTCTCCGACGCCAAGCTCGCCTATTCACGCCGCGAAGAGTCCCTCGGGGCACCCGCTATGCGCGAACTGGAGCGCCGCGTCGTGCTCTCGGTGATCGACCGTCGCTGGCGCGACCACCTCTACGAGATGGACTATCTGAAGGACGGCATCGGACTGCGCGCCATGGCCCAGCGTGACCCGTTGGTGGAATACCAGCGCGAGGGTTTCGCCATGTTCCAGCAGATGATGGGTCAGATTCGTGAGGAAACCGTCGGGTTCCTGTTCAATCTCGACGTCGAGGTGACCGCCGGTGCCGGTGCCGTCGCCGGACCGGTCGTCGCGGCCAAGGGACTCGCCCCGGCCGACGCCCCCGAGGAGAAGCTCAGCTACACCGCACCGAGCGATTCCGGCGGAGTCGAGGTGCGCAACCAGCGCGGCCAGATCCAACAGGCCGCCACGGACCGGGCCAGGCGCACAGCTACCGTCGCGGCGAGCGACGACGAGCCGGCCGAAGCCGCCGGCCCGCCCCAGCGGGGAGCGTTTGGGCAGAAAACTGAGGGCGCAGCCCCGGTGAATCGGGCCGAACGCCGCGCCCAGGGCAAGAAGACGACCTAACGCGTCGAACACCCCGGTGACGCACGCCCAACCGCGGGCGCGTGTCACCGGGCCGTGGGCTACATGTGCCGGTGGTGCATCACAAGACGACGAGCACGGTGCCGCGCAGATGCCGGGTCGCGCCTTCCACCTGCAATGAGACGACATGCGGTCGGCGTTTGTCGTGCACCAGAATGACGGCGTCGAAGCCGCCGGTGGCGGTCGGTGACAGAGTGACGTGTTCGATCCAGAGCATCGGGCGGTGGGCGACGGTCCCCGTGACTGCTCTGGCCCGGGCCGCGATCGAGACGCGAACACGAAGATGGGCGTAGACGTCGTCGGTGACCCAGCGAGCAATCTGCTCGAGATTCCTGGCCCCGGCGATGATCTCGACAGCGCTCAGGGCGAGGGAGCGCAGGAACCGCTCCGCTTCGAGCGGTAGCGCGGGAACGATCGCTTGCGGGGCCGTGCCGGGACCGTCGGGACGCTGTTCCCCTCGGTCATCCCGCAACCGCGGAGCGCTGAAACCCGGTGATGTCATCGTATCTCCTGCCATCGAACCTGCAACTTCTCTGGCGCAAAACCTAAGCAGCCCGGTCGGAGCGCTGTCGAGCGCTTAAAGAGCCTGTGTATAAGGCCAGCGAGAATGCTCGGTGTCGGCTACTTTCTACCTGTGCGCTGGGATGATCTGTTTGACGACCTCGAAGGGCAGCTCGACCGCGCGCTGAGCTCCGCGGCAGCTGACCTCAGCCTGCAAGCGGAACGCCAGCGCCTGGAAAAACTCTCCCTGCGCACCCGGATCAGCAACGTCCTGCGTTCCGCCGGTGTCGGCGGTGCACTTCAGATCCGCGTGGTGCTGGTGACCGGCGAGACTCTCACCCTCCGCCCGACGACGCTCGGGCTGGACTGGCTGGCGGCCGACCTGCCGGGTGCGGCCAACAATCCGGTGGAGTGTGTGATCCCGCTGTCGGCCGTTGCCGGTGTGTTGCTGACCGAACAGCAGAGTCAGGCCTCGCTCGCCATCGAGTCAGAGGCCGCCGGCAGGCAGACCGAACGCGTCGGATTCCCCTTCGTGCTGAGCAGCCTGTGCCGCCGACGACGCACCGTGGAACTCCATACCAAGGGCGGTGTCCTGATCGGCACCATCGACCGGGTGGCGCGTGACCACCTCGATCTGGCGGTGCATCCGCTGGGAACCTTGCGCCGCACGCCCGACGTTTTGCACTACAACCTGGTCCCGTTCTGGCAGATCCATATCGTTCGCCTGCACTAGTGCCCACTCGTTCCGCCCACCTATTCAGCAACCCGATACCGACAAGCGAGGAAACGGATGAAAACACCCCGTCCCACCCGCACGCGCCGCCGATTCTGGGTCGATCCCCGATTCGTCATCGGTCTGGTACTCGTCGCCGCGTCGATCGCGGGAGTCGGAATGATCGTCGCCGGCAGTGATCGCACCACGGCGGTCTACACCGCACGGCACACGCTGACCGTCGGCGACCATCTGAAGACAGCCGACGTCACCCTGACCCGCGTGCAGCTCGGCGGCGCGACGGACCTGTATCTTGTGCCCTCAGCGGACCTGAAGGGTGGGCTGCTGGTCACCCAGACCATTCTGGCCGGCGAACTCGTGGCCCGGTCAGCGGTCGGTGACTCGTCGGGGAGCGACGTCACCAGCGTCGTCGTCGACATCCCCGGCGGACTGGCCGGGTCCATCTCGGCCGGATCCGTCGTCGATATCTGGTCGGCGCGCGCGACCGGACCAAGCGAATACGCGCCGCCGACGATCCTGGTGGGGCAGGCCGTCGTCGTGCGTATCGTCGAACCGACCGGCATCATCGCGGCTTCCAGCGGCCAATCGGTCGAGATGCTCGTGCCGAAGGCCACGGTGGGCGCGGTGCTCGAAGCCGTCATGAACGGCGACGCCCTCGCAATCGTTCCCGTGAACACCCCGGCAGGTGCGTGATGGCCCGGCTCGCGCTCGTTCTGGACCGGGCCACCGAACAGCGCATGCTGTCCGACATCATCGACTGCAATCACAGCGTGGTCACGCGCGTTGACACCGCCCGCGAATTTCTGGAGACTCTCTCCCACGGACAGCCGCACGTCGTGGTGGTCAGCGGCCGCCGGGAATCATTGACCGGTCAGTTGATCGCCGCCTGTGACGAACGCGGAATCCGGGTGGTCGCCCTCACCGCGACGGAACAGGAACGGCGCCACGCCGGCACGCTCGGCCTCTACGAAACGGTAGCGATCCCCTGCGACTGGTCGAACATCGAGGACCTGCTTGTGTCGGGCGTCGTCGTTCCGTTGCGTGTGGGGGAGCGGCAACTCACCGGCGGCGCGCTCAATACCGGTTCGGTGATCGCGGTCTGGGGGCCGTCGGGCGCTCCCGGACGGACCACCCTCGCCATCAACATCGCCGCGGAAATCGCCGCGGCCGGCCACACCGTGGTGTTGGCCGACCTCGACACCTACAGTGCCTCGATCGCACCGAGCCTCGGCATGCTCGATGAGGCACCGGGCTTCGCGGCCGCGTGCCGGCTGGCCGGCAGCGGCAGCCTGAACCAATCGGAACTGGAACGCATCGCTCAGCGGTACAACTCGCCCAAGGGCGCCTTCTGGGTGCTCACCGGCCTCGGCCTGTCGTCACGCTGGCCCGAACTCTCCACGGAGCGCGTCACCCGCACCATCGACGCGCTGCGGCACTGGACGGATTACGTGGTGCTCGACACCGGCTTCAACCTCGAGAGCGACGAAGAGTTGTCCAGCGACCTTCGGGCACCCCGCCGCAATGCGGCCACCATCACGGCCCTGCGCGTGGCCGATCACGTCGTCGCCTGCGGGCTGGCCGACCCGGTCGGCATGGCCCGGTTTCTGCGCACCTGGAGCGACCTCACCGAAACGATCGGGAGCACCACGGTCAGCGTCGTGATGAACCAGGTACGGTCGAGCGCTGTCGGGCTGAATCCACGCGGTCAGGTGGCGGCCATGCTGCTGCGTTACGGCAGTATCCAGGATCCCGTTCTGGTGCCGCACGACCAGGGAGCCCTCGACGTGGCGATACTCACCGGTCGCACCCTGCGGGACGCGAGCCCGAAGTCTCCGGTGCGCCTGGGCATCCGTCGTTTTGTGTTGGAAGAACTCATCGTCGCTCCGGCTCAGGCATCAAAGCGGATGCCGCGGCGCGCGTGGTGGCCCGCCCGCAAGGCGGCCCCGGCGCAGTGACCGGATCAATTCCGCAGCGGGACCACGTCGACACTGCCGCCGGCACCCACGACGACCAGCACGCGCGGTGCTGTCACTCCCGCGAAGGCCAGCCTGAGGCGCTCGACCGACGGCAAAGAATCAGCGGGCGAGTCAGCGCGCGACCAGACGGTTATGGCGGCTCCGGTCAGATCGGCGATGAGGTCACGCAGTGCGGTCGGGTCTCCGGCCGTGACCAGGATCACCCGGTGGATGGCACGGCCTGGCAGGCCGGCCGCGGCCAGGTCCGACCGGTCCCGTCGCCAGACCGAGAAGTGGTATCCGGCGGCGAGGCCGGTGGCGACGAGCAGCCCGAGCGGTGCTCGCACCCGGTCGAGCAGGCTCTGCCCGCTCAGATCGTCGAGGGCGAACTCGAACACCCGGTAGCCGATCACGAGCAGGGTGATGATCGCCACGATCGCGCTGAGCCCGAAGATCAGAATGAGGTAAACCCGGCGGCCCGTCACCTGCGCGAACACCGGATCGACCGGGCGCAGCGGCTTCCAGGTGGCCCACCAGACCGGGCCGCCGACGAGTGCCGCGCTGAGGCCGCCGAGCAGCAGTGAGCGGGTGTCCGACCCGACCACGACCGGTGCCAGGCCAGCCAGCAGGGCGTTGACCACGATGCCCAGCCCGGTCGCGGCCGCCACCAGTCCGAAACCGGAAACGACGAGGCTCGCGGCCAGCCGACTCAGCACCGGGCGCTGCCGCAGCAGGCCGTGGTGGTAGGACCAGACCAGGGCGCCCACGAGCGCCGCCGCGATGGCGGTACCGACCGGGTCGAGAATATCGTTGAGCGAGGACTCCCGGGCGAAAGCCAGCCGGAGCAGCACGAACAGCACCGTTCCCGTTCCGACCAGAGTTGTGGCGGCTGCGGCGGCGATACCCACGACGATGAGCACGAGATCGGCCAGTACGCCGCGCACCAGCTGGGCGTGCTCACGCATCCACTGCCACCACCAGATCAGGCCGCCGCCGAGCAGCCAGACGCCGGCCTGCAGCGTCAGCCGCCACCACGGGTCGCCGACGGCGGTCGAGAAGAGCAGGGCGTCGACGGCCGCGTTCACCACGGACGCCACGGCGGTCACTGCGCCGACGGCCCCGATCAGCAGGCCGAAAATCGCGCCGAGGATCGGCGCGACGCCGGTCAGCCGGGTGGGGCTTTTGGCGTGATGCCGGGACATCCACCGGTGCCAGGCCCAGACCAGAGCCCAGACCAGCGCGATCGCGAAGCTGCGCGGCTGCCAGTCGGTGCGCACCAGCGCGGCGAGGGTCGAGAGCAGGGCCGAGGTCGCCGTCACGAGCGCAACAGTCTGCATGCCGGCGAGGTACAGCCCCCAGGCGATCGACTCACGCTCCGCGCCGGCCAATCGCCGCCAGAGCACCCACCACAGCAACGAGGCGAACGGGCCGGCGATCAGGGTGAAGGCCAGCGACCGCGCCAGCGCTGACACATCGCTCCCGGCCAGGTTGGGGCCGGTCGGGAGATTTCTGGTGTCGAGGAGGCGTCCCAGAAGGCCGCTGAGGCCGATCGCGCCGATGACCACCAGCGCGAACAGCAGAACGTACACCACCACTCGGCGCGCAGCCGGGGCCGAGGCGCTGCCGGGTTGCCCGGCTGATCGGCGCACGACCACAACGATGGCGGTGATGCCGGCGCCCAACACGACGAGAAGAACGAGGAGAACCAGAACGGACATTATCGCGTCACCGTCATGTCGTCACGATCATTTCGTCAACGTCGGGTTCGGGCAGATGGTGAGCTCCCACGGGGCCTGAGCGATCAACCAGTCGCCGTCGACCCTGACCAGGTCGAAGTTGCTCTCGAACTCATACTCGGAGGCACCGAATGGACCGTCGTCGTAGGAGGTGACCAGCGACACGATGACATCGGCCGAATCGGGACGAACCGTCGTGGACACCAGGACGACCCGCAGGTTGTCGGTCGGACCGCGCTCACCCTGGCTGCAGCCCACCGCGGCGTCCTCCGTGAGGAATGCGGCAACGGCCGCCTCATCACCGTCGATCACGGCCGCGGAATAGGCCTGCACCACGCCTTCCGGAGTGGTCGGATCGAGCGTTTCCGGTGCCCCCCGCGTGAAGACCACAACAAGGGAGACGAGCACGAGGACGCCGATGATGCTGAGGATGAGAATCAAGGTGCGATCCTTCGGTGCCGGCGTCGTGTGCATGATCACATCATGGACCCAATTTTGTACTGCCACCACAGCGGGCTTCGGGGGAGCGCGCGGGGATCTAGGCTAGTGAGGGTGTCGACTCTCAGTGATCTCGTACTTGCCCAGGGCCGCAGCAGCGCGGAAGATGTGGACTGGCTGCACATGCTCGTTGCGGACGGCCAGCTGCTGGCTGACCTCGCCTTCGCGGATATCGTCGTGTGGGTTCCGACGAGTTCCGGCAACTTCGTGGCGGTCGCGCACGCACGCCCGTCGAGTGCCGCCACCCTGTTCTATCGGGACTTCGTCGGTCAGCAGGTCAAGGCCGAGTGGCGCAATCAGGTCACCGAAGCGTTCGAGACCGCCAAGATCGTCGATACCACGGCCCCCGACTGGTACGAGGAAACTCCCACTCGGGTGCGTGCCATCCCGGTGCTGCGTCGGCTGAGCACGACCGGTGCCGAGGTGGCGCCTTCCCCGGTGGCGGTGCTCACCCGCCACACCAACTTGAGTGAGGCACGTACGCCGAGCCGTCAGGAGCTCACCTTCAACGACTGCGCAAACGATCTGTTCGCCATGATCGCCTCCGGCGACTTTCCCGACCTCGGCGCCCCGACCGGGCCGCGCCGCGGCGCCCCGCGCGCATCGGACGGCCTGCTGCGGCTCGATGTCGACGGCCTGACCACCTTTGCCAGCCCGAATGCGCTCTCCGCATTCAACCGCATGGGCTTCGCCGAGGAACTCGAGGGCGAGTCGCTCGCTGAAGTCACCACCGGCCTGCTCACCGGCACCGCCGTCGTCGACGAGTCTCTGCCCCTCGTGGTTACCGGTCGCGCGCCGTGGCGCACCGATATCGAAGCGCGCGGGGTGACGGTGTCGCTGCGCGCGATTCCCATTCGCAACCGCGGCGAACGGGTCGGCGCGATCATTCTCTCCCGAGACGTCACCGAGCTGCGGCATCAGGAACGGGAGCTGATCACCAAGGATGCCACCATTCGGGAGATTCATCACCGGGTCAAGAACAACTTGCAGACCGTCGCGTCGCTGCTGCGCATCCAGGCACGGCGCACCCAGTCCGACCGCGCGCGCGAGGCGCTGACCCAGGCGATGCGGCGGGTCGCGGCCATCGCGGTCGTGCACGACACCCTCTCGGAGGGGCTCAGCCAGATCGTCGACTTCGACGCCGTCTTCGAACGGGTGCTGCTGCTGACGGTGGAGGTCGCATCCGCTCACAACACCACCGTGCATCCGAAGTCCTTTGGCAGTTTCGGAACGCTGCCGAGCGCGTACGCGACACCGCTCGCGCTCGTGCTGACCGAACTCGTCACCAACGCGGTCGAGCACGGCCTGGCCGGACGCGAAGGTGAGGTGTCGATCGAGGCGCAGCGCAGCGACGAGACCCTCACCGTGATGGTGCGCGACACCGGCGCCGGCCTGCCGGAGGGCAAGGTCGGTTCGGGCCTCGGCACGCAGATCGTGCGTACCCTCATTCAGGGCGAACTCGGCGGCACTATCGACTGGCACACCATGATGGGCAGCGGCACCGAGGTCACCATCGAGATCCCCCTGCGTTTCATGCAGGAGAATTAGCCCCGCCTTTTTCGTGGACGGGGCCCGGGCCCCGTCCATGGGCCCAGTTTAGAAACTGGGCCCACGTTCATAGGGTGGGCCCAGCAAGCGGATGCCGGTCGCGCGGCCGGAACGGACCGTGGCACTTCCGGAGACGGCCCGCGTGGACATGTTTCCGGGCCCGGTCCCGGAAACTGGGCCCAGATTAGATCATGGGCCCGGTTGCATAAGGTGCGCCCGGCAGCGGATGCCCGTCGCGCGCCCCGGGGGCGCCGCACGAGGGCGCCGGCGGGCATAAAAAAGCGAGCCCAGGCCCTTCCGGGAATACCGGAGGGCCGTAGGCTCGCGTTCTGTCGGTGCGCTGGCTCGCTAGGAGGCGCGGCGGGCGCGTGCGGCGCGGCGCTTGAGCGCGCGGCGCTCGTCTTCGCTCAGACCGCCCCAGACTCCGGAGTCCTGGCCGGTCTCGAGGGCGTACTGGAGGCACACCTCGGTGACGTTGCATCGAGCGCACACCGACTTGGCCTTCTCGATCTGGTCCACAGCGGGTCCAGTGTTACCGACCGGAAAGAAAAGTTCCGGGTCAGCGGTGAGGCAGGCAGCTTTATCGCGCCAGTCCATAGGGATGCTCCTTTTATTACATGGGTGCACGGCCGATTGGCCAGAGTTGCAGGGGTGATGACCGGTTGCAGGAAGATGGGATCTGCGCGATAACCGCGTTGAAACAGCTCACGTCCCTGTGAGCGTCAACCGGGCCTCAAATATCGTCCCATAATAGAGGTATCAAATCAATAGTTTTGTATGGCTTTTCGCTGTGAACAGCGGCTCTGGTACAGGGCGCCCAGCCTGGATTGACCTCCAGGCGCTTCGTCGTGCCCCCATGTTGGGGGTGTTCATCGTGCTGCTCACGCTGGAAGCACTCGCCCTCTGGGTCTTGAGCGCCTGGTGGGTGCTCGAACTGCTCATCGACACCCCCAACTCGGTAGGCGCCTCGCTCGCCCTGCTGGCCCTCACCGTGGTCGCTGCCGTGTGGGTCAGCGCCATCACCGTCGGGGCACTGCGTCGACGGCCGTGGATTCGCGGTGCCGCCGTGACCTGGCAGCTCGTGCAGGTCATGATAGCCATCGGCTGTTTTCAGGGGATCTACGCCCGGCCCGACGTGGGCTGGGCGCTGCTGCTGCCCTCGATCATCGTGCTCGTGCTGGTCTTCAACCCCCGGGTCGTTGCCGCGACCAGCCACGAGCCCGAGTCCGAAACCGACTGACCGGCTGGGCCCAGAGCGGCCGTGTGCGGGCCGTGACGGCCCGGTCGCTCAACCTCAGGCGTCGATGCCGAGCTTCTTGCGCAGGCTCGCGACGTGCCCGGTGGCCTTCACGTTGTACAGCGCGTGCGTGATGACGCCGGCCTCGTCGATCACGAAGGTCGACCGCAGCACGCCGGTGACGATCTTGCCGTACAGGTTCTTCTCGCCCCACGCGCCATACGCGCGGTGCACGGCGAGGTCGGTGTCGCTGAGCAGCGGAAAGTTGACCGCATCGTGCTCCTGGAACTTCTTAAGCTTGGCCGGGGCGTCTTTGGACAGGCCGAGCACCTGATAGCCGGCCGACTTGAGTGATCCGAGGTTGTCCCGAAAGTCGCAGGCCTGCGTTGTGCAGCCGGGGGTCATCGCCGCCGGGTAGAAGTACACGACGACCTTGCTGCCGGCGAAACCGCTCAGCGAAACGGATGCCCCATCCTGGTCGGTCAGAGTGAACTGGGGGGCCGTGTCGCCGACTGCGAGGCGTGCTGAATCCGTCATGTTTCCATCGTATCCGCGGCCGACCTGGCGAGCCGGCTCAGCGGGCGGGCGCGAACGTCGCGAGCAGGCGCTGCAGCGAGTCGAGGCGCACCCGGCCGGTGTCGCCGAGCTCGTCGGCCTCGACGGCATCGACGATCGCGCAGTCCGGCGAGCCGGGCAGGTGGGTGCAGCCGCGCGGGCAGCGCTCGGCGATCGCAGCGAGGTCGGTGAACGCCCTGAGGATGTTGTCGGTGTTGATGTGGCCCAGGCCGAAGGACCGCACGCCGGGGGTGTCGATGACCCAGCCGCGGCCGGCATCCGTTTGCAGGCGCAGTGACACGGTCGACGACGAGGTGTGGCGTCCGCGGCCGGTCACGGTGTTGACGACGCCGATGGCCCGGTTGGTGCCGGGCACGAGCGCGTTCACGAGGGTGGATTTGCCGACGCCGGAGTGCCCGACGAAGACCGTGTCGTGCCCGATCAGCGCCGCCGAGATCGCCTCGATCGGCATGCCGCCCTCACCGCTCTGGAACACGGGCAGGTCGAGGCCGGCGAAGTTGGCCAGGAACGCGGCCGGGTCGGCGAGGTCGGTCTTGGTGATGCACAGAATGGGCTTCACGCCGGCGTCGTAGGCCGCGACCAGGTAGCGATCCACCAAGCGGATGCGCGGCTCCGGGTTGGCGGCCGCGACCACGATGAGCATCTGGTCGGCATTGGCGACGATCACGCGCTCGACGGCGTCGGTGTCGTCGGCGCTGCGCCGGAGCAGGGTGTCCCGCGGCACGATCCGTACGATGCGAGCCAGGCTGCCCTCGGCGCCGGTGGTGTCGCCGACGATGTCGACGCGGTCGCCGTTGACGACGGCCTTCTTGCGCAGCTCGCTCGCCCTCGCGGTCGTAATGCGCCGTTCGGTGGGCAGGTTCTCGTCGAGCATGACGGTGTAGCGTCCGCGGTCGACCGAGAGGATGCGTCCGGTCAGGGCGTCCTGATGGCTCGGCCGGGTCTTGGAACGGGGCTTACTGCCCTTACGGCCGGGGCGCACGCGCACGCTCGACTCGTCGAACTCGGGTTCGTCGTCGTCGGCCGAGGACCACCAGGTGTCGCCGGCCTCCCCGGCCAGGTCGTCGGCCTCGCTGTGCCGGCCGGAGGCTGGATCGAGGTCACTGTCGCCTCGGTCTGAGGCGGGCGGAAGCGCGGCCATTTACAGTGCCGCTTCGGTGAGCATCGCGTGCCACAACTCGGGAAACTGGGGGAGGGTCTTGGCGGTCGTGCCGATGTTCTCCACGTCGACACCGGCCACCGCGAGCCCGATCAGCGCGCCGGCCGTGGCCATGCGGTGGTCGTCGTAGCTCAGCCACTGCCCGCCGTGCAGGGGAGCCGGCTCGATCTGGAGGCCGTCGGGCAGTTCGGTGACGTTGCCGCCGAGCCGGTTGATCTCGGTCGCGAGGGCGGTGAGACGGTCGGTCTCGTGGTTGCGTATGTGTCCGATGCCGGTGATCGTGCTGGGAGTCTCGGCCAGGGCGGCCAGCGCCACGAGGGTGCAGGCGAGTTCGCCGCCGGTGGAGAGATCCAGCGCGACGCCCTGAATGTGCTCGCCGCCGGTGACGGTGAGGCGGTCGCCGACCCGAGTGACGGTGGCACCGAAGCGTGGCAGCAGTTGCTCGAGGTCGGCGCCGACCTGCGTGGTGTGGGGCGGCCAGCCGGTGATCGTGACGCTGCCGCCGGCCACGAGCGCTGCGCAGAGGAACGGCGCGGCGTTGGAAAGGTCGGGTTCGAGGTCGACTGTTCGGCCGGCGAGTTCACCGGGTTCGATGATCCATTCGCCGACGTTGGGAGTGGCCACGATCACTCCGCGGGCGCGCAGGACCTCGATGGTCATCTCGATGTGCGGCAGGCTCGGCAGCCGGTCGCCCGAGTGGGTCAGGTGCAGGCCCTGCTCGAAGCGGGCGCCGGCCAGCAGCAGCCCGGAGACGAACTGGCTCGACGTGCCGGCGTCGATGGTCACGGCGCCGCCGGTGACCGCTCCACGGCCGTGCACGGTGAACGGGAGGGCGCGCTTGCCGTCATCGTTGATGTCGCCGCCGAGGTCGCGCAGCGCCCCGATGATGGGACCCATCGGGCGCCGGCGCGCACCGGCATCACCGTCGAACGTGGTCGGGCCGAGAGCGAGGGCAGCCAGCGGCGGCAGAAACCGCATGACGGTGCCGGCCAGGCCGCAGTCGATCGTGGTAGACCCGAGCAGTTCGACCGGCGGGGTCACGCGCAGGTCGGCGCCGAACGCGCCCGCACCGGGGACGGCCTCGATCGTGGCGCCGAGTTGCCGCAGCGCGTCGACCATGAGGTCGCTGTCGCGAGAGTGCAGCGGCGACCGCAACAGGGACGGTTCAGTGGCCAAAGCGGATGCCACCAGCTCCCGGTTGGTCAACGATTTCGAGCCCGGCAGGGCCAGGACCGCCTGCAGGGGGGCGGCGGTGGTCGGCGCCGGCCACCAGGCATCCGCTTCGGTCGGTGAATTGTCGCCGTACGGATCGAACTCCGGCTTGGAATATCTCGAGATCAACATCGGTTATCAGAATAGTCGGTGATAACAATCTGAGGGAGATCCGTAACGGTGTCAATGCTGTTGGAACGACCCCCGGCTGTGGGTATCAGCTTAGAATTGCCCGTGATGACTTCAGACACGCCGGTTTCCGCTGAACACCCTTCGAGCAGCGACCCAGAACTCACGCCTCCTGCACCGACCAAGGCCGAACTGCGCGAGCAGACCCGCGGATTGTTCGAAGAGCAGGTGCTGCCTTTTCTCGACCAGCTCTACGCGGCGGCCATGCGCATGACGCGCAATCCGTCCGACGCGCAGGACCTCGTGCAGGAGACTTTTGTGAAGGCCTTCGCCGCTTTCGCGCAGTACGAGCAGGGCACCAACCTCAAGGCGTGGCTGTACCGCATCCTCACCAACACCTTCATCAATCAGTACCGTAAGAAGCAGCGCGAGCCCTATCAGGGCACCATTGACGACCTCGAAGACTGGCAGCTCGGCGGCGCCGAATCAACCACGGCCACGTCGGGGCGTTCGGCCGAGGCCGAGGCGATCGATCATCTGCCCGACAGTGCCGTCAAGGACGCCCTGCAGTCCATTCCCGAAGACTTCCGACTCGCCGTGTACTTCGCCGACGTCGAAGGGTTCTCCTACCAGGAGATCGCCGAAATCATGAAAACCCCTATTGGCACCGTGATGAGCCGCCTGCACCGTGGCCGGCGACTCCTGCGCGAACTGCTGGCCGGCTACGCGGCTGAGCGCGGGCTGGGCCAGGGCCAGAAAACATCCAGGAGCGCAGACAAATGACCGATTGTGGTTGCGAGAAGGCCAAGGCCGAGCTCGAAGAATACCTGCACAACGAACTTCGCAAAAATGATGCGGCCGACATTCAGGAGCACCTCGCCAGCTGCCCCGACTGCAGCAGCGAGCACCTTGTCGGGCGCACCCTGACCGAGGTGATGCAGCGTGCCTGCAAGGAGACCGCGCCGGAAGACCTGCGCGATCAGGTCCTGATCAAATTGCGCGCCCTGCAGGCCTCGCACTAGTCAGCGCGGCGACGGTTCGACCTGGCCGAGAAGGAAAGCGGCGCCGGTCGCATCGGTTAGCTGGGCGACGGTTCGGAAATCGGAAATCCCAGGGCTCCCGCAGCACCGTGCCGCCCGGTTCGGGCATCCGCGCTGCGGCCGCCCGAATGTCGGCAACGCCCAGATAGACCTGCCAGCGTGACGGCACGCCCTCCGGCAGTATGGCGTCGGCGTCGTACACTCCGCCCGTCATCGACTCGACGTGGTCGAAGGTGCTGTACCGAAAATCGGCCGTGTCATTGAGCAACGGATACAGCAATGGAGGGTGACCGCAGTCACCCTCCATTGCCGCATCGGTGTCGCTGTTACAGCGTCAACGCCTCGCGCTGCAGCTTGGCCTGCTCGATCGCGTGGCGCTTGGCCGAACCGGCGGCCGGAGAGGCCGACGCGGGACGCGAGAACAACCGCATGGCGCGCGGGCCGAGCTTGCTGGTTTCCAGGTAGAAGAACGGCCAGGCTCCCTGGTTTTCCGGCTCGTCCTGCACCCAGGCCAGTTCGGCGTTCGGATACTGGGCGGCCACGTTCTTCAACTCCACGGCGGGAAGCGGATAATACTGCTCGACACGCACGAGGGCGATCTCGGGGTTCGGGTTCTTGTCGAGTTCGTTCAGCAGGTCGTAGTAGATCTTTCCGGCCATGAACAGAACGCGCTTGACGGCGTTCTTGTCGCTGATGCGGGCATCGTCGATGACCGTCTCGAACTTGCCACTGGTGAGTTCGGCCACGGCGCTCGTCGCGCCGCGCAGACGCAGCATCGATTTGGGCGTGAACACGATCAGCGGACGGCGCGGGCGCGTGTATGCCTGGCGGCGCAGCAGGTGGAAGTACGACGCAGGCGTCGACGGGCGCGCTACGGTCATGTTTTCCTCGGCACACAGCTGCAGGAACCGTTCGATGCGAGCCGACGAGTGGTCGGGCCCCTGGCCCTCATACCCGTGGGGCAGCAGCAGCACGACGGATGACCGCTGCCCCCACTTTTGCTCGGCAGACGAGACGAACTGGTCGATGATGGTCTGCGCGCCGTTGGCGAAGTCACCGAACTGAGCTTCCCAGAGCACGAGGGCGTCGGCGCGTTCCACCGAATACCCGTACTCGAAGCCCATGGCGGCGTATTCGCTCAGCAGCGAGTCGTAGATCCAGAACCTGGCCTGGTTGTCTTTCAAGTTGGCCAGCGGCAGCCATTCCTGGCCGTTCACCCGGTCGTGCAGCACCGCGTGACGCTGCACGAACGTGCCGCGGCGGGCATCCTGGCCGGCGAAACGCACGGGGGTGCCCTCCACCAGCAGCGAACCGAGTGCGAGCAGTTCGCCGAAGCTCCAGTCGATGTTGCCGTTGCGGCTCATGTCGAGACGCTTCTGCAACAGCTGCTGCAGCTTGTTGTGCACGGTGAACCCGGCCGGCTTGTTGTTGAACGCGTCACCGATGAGCTGGATGACGCTCTCGGGAACACCGGTCGTCTCCGGCTCGCCGGCGGCGTCTTCTCTGGCCTGCGCTTCAGACTCGGCCTTGGCCGCAGCGGCCATCTCCGGAGTGATGATCGGAATCGACGCGGTCTGCGCGGCGTGCGTCTCCATGAAGGCGCGCTCGAGGCGGTCCTGGAAGTCGCGGTGAGCGGCTTCGTATTCTTCCTCTGTAATGTCACCACGGCCGACAAGCGCCTCGGTGTAGAGCTTCCGCACGCTGCGCTTGGCCTCGACCAGGTTGTACATCAGCGGCTGCGTCATCGAGGGGTCGTCGCCCTCGTTGTGACCACGACGGCGGTAGCAGATGAGGTCGAGGACGACATCCTTCTTGAATTCCTGGCGGTAGGCGAACGCGAGTTCGCCGGCACGCACGACGGCTTCGGGGTCATCCCCGTTGACGTGGAAGATGGGTGCCTGGATGGTCTTGGCGACGTCGGTCGCGTAGACGCTGGTGCGGGCATCCTGCGGCAGGGTCGTGAAACCGAGCTGGTTGTTGACGACGATGTGCACGGTTCCGCCGGTGCGGTAACCGCGCAGCTGGGACATCTGCAGGGTTTCGAGCACGACGCCCTGGCCGGCCATCGCGGCGTCGCCGTGGATGAGGATGGGCAGGGTGGAGAAGGTGCCGATCGGCTTGCGGTCCTGCTTGGCCCGCACGATGCCCTCGAGCACGCCGTCTCCGGCCTCGAGGTGGGACGGGTTGGCGGCCAGCGACACCGGGATCTCCGCGCCGTCCTCACCGCGGAACATGCCCGTGGTGCCGAGGTGGTACTTCACGTCGCCGGAACCGTGCACGGTGCGCGGGTCCTGCGTTCCCTCGAACTCGCGGAAGATTTCGCCGTAGGTCTTGCCGGCAATGTTGGTGAGCACGTTCAGACGACCGCGGTGGGCCATGCCGATCGCGACCTCGTCGAGGCCCTGCTCGGCAGCGCCCTGCAGAATGGTGTCGAGCAGCGGAATGGTGCACTCGCCGCCCTCGAGGCTGAAACGCTTCTGCCCGACGTACTTGGTCTGCAGGAACGTCTCGAAGGCTTCGGCCTCGTTGAGCTTGGCGAGAATGCGCATCTGCTCGTGGTGCGTGGGCTTGACGTAGGACTTTTCCATCTTCTCCTGCACCCACTTGCGCTGGGCCGGGTCCTGGATGTGCATGTACTCGATGCCGGTGGTGCGGCAGTACGAGTCGCGCAGCACACCGAGGATGTCGCGCAGCAGCATCTGGCGCTGCGAACCGAATCCGCCAGTCACGAAGGAGCGGTCGAGGTCCCAGAAGGTGAGTCCGTGGGTGGCGATGTCGAGGTCGGGGTGACTGCGCTGCGAGTACTCCAGCGGGTCGATGTCGGCCATCAGGTGGCCGCGCACGCGGAACGAGTTGATCAGTTCCTGCACACGAGCGGTCTTGTCGACGGCGCTCGTGAGGTCGACGCTGATGTCCGGTGCCCAGTGAATCGGGTCGTAGGGAATGCGCAACGCCGAGAAGATCTCTTCGTAGAAGTTGTGCTGGCCGATCAGCAGCTCGTGCACAATCTTGAGGAACTCGCCCGAACCGGCGCCCTGAATGACGCGGTGGTCATAGGTGCTCGTGAGGGTGATGGTCTTGGAGATGGCCAGGCCGGTGAGCGTCTTGACGCTCGACCCCTGGAATTCGGCCGGGTAGTCGAGGGCGCCGGCGCCGATGATGCAGCCCTGACCCTTCATTAGACGGGGCACCGAGTGCACGGTGCCGATGCCGCCCGGGTTGGTCAGCGACAGGGTCGCGCCGGCGAAGTCGTCGGCGGTGAGCTTGTTTTTGCGTGCGCGGGTGACGAGGTCTTCGTAGGCGGCGAGGTATTCGCCGAAGGTCATCGTGTCGGCGCGCTTGATCGCCGGAACGAGCAGGGCGCGGGTGCCGTCGGGCTTGGGCATGTCGATGGCCAGGCCCATGCCGACATGCGCGGGGGCGACGACGGAGGGCTTGCCATCGACCTCGTCGTAGTACACGTTCTGGCTGGGGAACATCTTGAGCGCGCGAATCAGCGCCCACCCGATGAGGTGGGTGAACGACACCTTGCCGCCGCGAGCCCGCTTCATGTGGTTGTTCATGACGATGCGGTTGTCGATGAGCAGTTTGGCCGGAATGGTGCGCACGCTCGTGGCGGTCGGTACGGTCAGGCTCGTGACCATGTTGGTCGCGAGGGACTTCGCCATACCGCGCAGCGGTGAGACTTTGTCGTTCTTGACCGGTTCGGACTCATCGGTGACGACGGCCTGCGGGCTGGTGACGGGAGCGTCGGCGGGAACCGGGGCCGGCTTGGGCGCACTGGACGTGGTGCGGGCCGTCTTCTGGGTCTCGGTGACGGTGGCCGGCGCTGCTGCCGGCGCTGCAGCGACGGGCGCTGCTGCCGGGGGAGCGGATGCTGCCGGCGGGGCCGCCTGCGGAACCGTCACGGCAGCCGCCGGGGTGTTGGCGGTCTGGTGGTAGCTCTCGAGCACGGGCCACCACGATTCATCCACCGACTGCTTGTCGATGAGAAATCGTTCATACAATTCGTCAACGAGCCACTCGTTTGCTCCGAATTCGCCTGACGTTGTCTCGTCAGAAGCTCCACCGGTTACCTGGCTTGACACCGTGGGATCGCCCACTCTCTGCTTTGAATTTGGATGCCCTCGGCGCGGTCATTCGCCGGGCAATCTGCGTTTTCAGTGCGGCTGTCGCTGACGATATCGACCGTCAGGTCAGTCTGCCCATCTAGCCTAATCCCATCCCGCGCGACCATGAACACCCCCCTGAACGGCTAGCGTTCTTGGTATGCAGTTCTATGGAACGACGCCCAGCCACGATTTGACCTATTCCGACGTGTTTCTGGTGCCAGGTCAATCGGCCGTCACCAGCCGTTTGGACGTCTCACTGGCCCCGAATGACGGCACCGGAGCCACGATCCCGATCGTGTCGGCGAACATGAACTCGGTCACCGGTCCGCGACTGGCGGCCTCGCTCGCCCGGCGTGGCGGGCTCGGGGTGCTGCCGCAGGACATGCACCTGCAAGACCTGGACGCGGCCATCCACTGGGTAAAAGACCAGTCGGTTCGTTTCGACACGCCGTTCGTGTTCGCCCCGGACGACACCGTGGAACGCGCACTACGTCAGGTTCCGGCCGTGGCCGGGCAGGGCATCGTAATTCATTCCGACAGCGGTGACTACCTCGGCTGCATCGTCGCGAGTCGTCTGGCGACCGCTCTGCCCGATGCTCGCCTGGGCGACCTGCTGCACGGTGAACTGACCGCGCTCGACGCCGATGACGTCGACGGACCGCGCCGCGCCTTCGACCTGATGACCGAGGCCGATATCGACTTCGCCCCGGTGCTGCACCACGGCGTCGTCGTCGGAACGCTCAGCCGCAAGAGCGCCCTGCGCTCCACCCTCTACCAGCCGACCCTCGACACGCACGGCCGGCTCAAGGTCGCCGCGGCGATCGGCATCAACGGCGACGTCGCCGCGAAAGCCAGGGCGCTCGCCGCCGCCGGCGTGGACATCCTCGTGATCGACACCGCGCACGGCCACCAGGACGGCATGTTGCGTGCGCTCGGCATCGTCGCCGACCTGAACCTCGGGCTTCCGATCGTGGCCGGCAACGTCGTGACGAAGGACGCCGTGCGCGACCTGGTCGGCGCCGGCGCCACGATCGTCAAGGTCGGAGTCGGCCCCGGCGCCATGTGCACCACCCGCATGATGACCGCCGTCGGCCGGCCGCAGTTCTCCGCGGTGCTCGAAACGGCCACCGCCGCCCGCGAACTGGGGGCACACGTCTGGGCTGACGGCGGGGTGCGCTACCCGCGGGACGTGGCGCTGGCGCTGGCTGCGGGCGCGGCATCCGTCATGATCGGTTCCTGGTTCGCCGGAACGGCCGAAGCTCCGGGCACCCTCAATACGGATGCCCGCGGCGCGCTGTACAAGGAAAGCTGGGGAATGGCCTCGACCAAGGCCGTTCAGGCACGGTTCGAGCGCCTCGACGCCTACGACCTCGCCCGCAAAACCCTGTTTGCGGAGGGGATTTCAAGCTCGAAGATCTACCTCGACCCGCTGCGGCCGTCGATCGAGGACCTGCTCGACATGATCACCTCCGGGGTACGTTCCTCGTTCACCTACGCCGGGGCCACCTCTGTCGCCGATTTTCACGAGAAGGCGCTCGTGGGCATCCAGTCGGCCGCCGGCTATGAAGAGGGCAAGGCGCTGCCGGTTTCCTGGTAGCGCTGCTGCCGGGTGCGCGGCCAGGTGCGCCCGGTATACTCGGAGGAATAATGGACGACCCTCCCACCGCTGAACCCGCTTCTCACAAACCTTCGCCCGTAGCCGCTGGCGGTGACCTCCTTGTCTGAGCTGATCATGCTCGGGTTCGGACTTCTCCTGACCGTCGGAACGGGCCTCTTCGTCGCCAGTGAATTCGCCCTGGTGAATCTCGATCGCGCCGACCTCGAAGCCAGGCGCGATCGTGGGGAAACCCGCCTCCACCTCACCATCTCCGCGCTGAAGATCACGTCGACGCACCTGTCGAGCGCGCAGCTGGGCATCACCCTCACGACGCTGCTCACCGGGTACACGATCGAACCGGCCCTGTCGTCGCTGCTGCGCGGCCCGCTCACCTCGATCGGACTGCCCGTCGACCTGATTCCGGCGTTCGGCACCACCATCGCCATCGTGACGGCGACCCTGGTGTCGATGGTGATCGGTGAACTGGTTCCGAAGAACTTCGCCCTCGCCCTGCCGATTCAGACCGCGCGCCTGGTGATCCCGTTCCAGACCGTGTTCACGACCGTGTTCAAACCGGCCGTGCTGGTACTCAACAACAGCGCCAACGGGCTGCTGCGCGCCATTGGCATTGAACCGAAAGAGGAGCTGTCCGGCGCCCGCACCGCCGAAGAACTCTCCTCCCTCGTGCGTCGATCGGCCAGCGCCGGGCTGCTCGAAAAGGACACTGCCACCCTGCTGCACCGCACGCTGCTGTTCTCCGGCCACGACGCCTCCGACGTGATGACGCCCCGGCCGCGCGTGGCGAGCATTCATCGCACCGACTCGGCGCAGGACGTCATCGACCTCACGCGCGCCACCGGCTACTCGCGGTTTCCGGTCGTCGACGAGAGCGCCGACGACGTAGTGGGTGTCGTGCACGTCAAGCAGGCCGTGGCCGTGCCCCGCGGGCGACGAGCGGATGTGCCGGTATCGGCCCTGCAGACCGACCCGGTGCGCGTCCCCGAGACGATGAAGCTCGACGACCTGCTCGGCGAACTGCGCGGCCGCGGCTACCAGATGGCGATCGTCGTGGACGAATACGGCGGAACGGCGGGTGTCGTCACCCTCGAAGACCTGGTCGAAGAGCTCGTCGGCGAGGTCGCCGACGAGCATGACCGGGCCCGCGCCGGTGTGGTGCGTTCCCCCGATTCGCTGACCTTTCCCGGCATGCTGCGCCCCGACGAACTACTCGAACGTACGAGCGTCACCGTGCCGGAGCAGGGCCCGTACGAGACCGTGGCCGGTTTCGTCATGAGCGAGCTGGGTCGACTGCCGGTGATCGGTGACCGGGTGCCGGTGGGCGGCGGATTCCTCACCGTCGAGCGGCTTGAGGGACGCCGCATCGACCGGCTGCGTTTCACCCCCGAAGCCGTTGTGGAGCCCGCGCTGATGGCCGACACCAAGACTGATCGAAAGAAGGTGAGCGACAAATGAGCGACTGGGCCGGACTTGCCTGGCTGGTTGTGCTCCTCGCCGCCAACGCCTTCTTCGTCGGAGCGGAATTCGCCGTCATCTCGGCCCGCCGCTCGCAGATCGAACCGCTCGCCGAAGCCGGAAAACGCAGCGCAAAAACCGCGCTGTGGGCGATGGAACACGCGACCCTCATGCTCGCGACTTCCCAGCTGGGCATCACGGTGTGCTCGCTGCTCATTCTCAACGTGTCAGAGCCGGCGATCCATCATCTGCTCGAGGTGCCGCTCGGCCTGACCGGACTGCCCGACGGGTACATCGGCACCATCGCGTTCATCGTCGCGCTGCTGTTGGTCTCCTACCTGCACGTCGTGTTCGGTGAGATGGTGCCGAAGAACCTGTCGTTCTCGGTGCCGGACCGCGCTGTGCTGCTGCTCGCGCCGCCGCTCGTCTTCGTCGCCCGCGTCTTCAAACCCTTGATCGTCACCCTCAACGCCTGCGCCAACGGCGTGCTGCGCCTGTTCGGCGTGCAGCCGAAGAACGAGGCGACGAGCGCGTACACGCTCGACGAGGTCGCCACGATCGTCACCCAGTCCACCCGGGAGGGTGTGCTGAGCGATGGAACCGGCGCGCTCAGCGCGGCGTTCGAGTTCACCAATCTCAAGGTGCGCGACGTGGCCGTCAGCCTCGGCAAGCTGGTCAGCCTGCCGGAGTCGGCCACACCGGCCGATGTGGAGAAAGCCGTCACGCGTCACGGGTTCTCGCGGTACGTGCTCGCCGACGCCGAGGGCTTCCTCACCGGGTATGTGCACTTGAAGGATGTGCTCGACCTCGAAGTCGCTCCGGCCGGGGAAGCAACGCTGGCCGCGCCGGACAGTTACGCGGGGCAGATCCCGGCCAAGCGCATCCGTGCCTTGATCTCAATCTTCGAAGACACCGACCTCGAGGATGCCCTCGCCACCATGCGCCGCTCCGGCGCGCACCTGGCGCGGTCGTTCACCGCGGAGGGCGAGACCACCGGGGTGCTCTTTCTCGAGGACATCATCGAGGAACTCGTCGGCGAAGTGCAGGACGCCACCCGCCGCGAGTAGCCCCTCACGTTTCTGGACGGGGCCCGGGCCCCGCCCGGCTGCACGCCTCGCCAAGGCGGCGACACGGGCGTAAAATGCTTCCTGAAAAATGCACATTCGGTGCAGAAAGGGAACGCTCATGTTAAGTCAATTGGAAACCTACTCCGTGCTTCCCGCGCGTGATCTCGCGCGCGCCCGGCGCTTCTACAAGGACGTGCTCGGTATGGAACCGGTGGAGGAACGCGTGGAGGGGCTGCTCTACCGCACCCCGAAGGGCGCCGCCATCATGGTCTACGAGACCGAGAATGCCGGAAACGCGACGAACACTGCGATCGGCTTCGACACCGACGACATCGATGCCGAGGTTGCGGTGCTGCGTGGGCGCGGCGTCACGTTTGAGGAATACGATTTTCCGGGGTTGAAGACCGAGAACGGCATCGCGACGACCAACGAGGATCGTGCGGCCTGGTTCACGGACACCGAGGGCAACATCATCTGCGTGTCGCAGACCGTCGCCTTCGGCCGCGGCGAAGCGCGCGAGCGTGAGGGCACCGCCAACTCAACGGTCAGTGACTGACCCGCCGCGACACGTCCGAACGGATGACCGCGCCCGAGACGGGTGGCCGCTACGACCGTTACCGTAGCGCGCGCCGGTACCGGACGCGGTCGCGACCGGGGGGCGCGACCAGGCGTACACGTCGCAGGCGCGCGCCGTTCGGAAACGTCCTATCGTGGAGACATGGTGAAACCGCGCGGCTGGCTCGAATGGGAGGCCGAACAGGCCCGCGACTGGATCTCCCGGCCCCAGGCCGGCGACGACAAGTACTCGCGCGGCGTGCTCGGTGTGCGTACCGGTTCCAAGGACTACCCGGGCGCCGCGGTGCTCGGCGTCGACGCGGCCGTGCGCACCGGCCTCGGCATGGTGCGCTATCTCGGCCCGCGCCGCGCCGCCACCCTCGTGCTGCAGCGCCGCCCCGAGATCGTGATTGGGCCCGGCCGGGTGCAGGCCTGGCTGCTCGGCTCCGGCATCTCTACCACCACGAGAACGGATGCCGTCACCACCGCCCTCCAGCACGCACTCGCCGAGGGCCTGCCCACCGTCATCGACGCCGGCGCCCTTGACCTCGTGTCGCGCGCGATCGGGCCCACCGTGATCACCCCGCACGCCGGTGAGCTCGCGGCGATGCTCGAGGGCGAGGCCAAGCCGGGCTCCGCCTCGCAGATCGCCGCCAACCCGGGGGAGTGGGCCATTCGCGCCGCCCGCTTGTTCGACGTGACGGTGCTGCTCAAGGGCGCCGTCACCCACGTGGCCTCGCCGGCTGGCGCCCGCCTGACCGTCTCCACCGGGCCGGCCTGGTTGGCCACGGCCGGCTCGGGCGACGTGCTCGGCGGCATCCTGGGCGCACTCCTGGCCACCCATTGCGATCAGCTCGAAACGGATGCGGCCTCCCTCGCCCCGCTCGCCGCCACCGCCGCGCTCCTGCACGCTGCGGCCGCGAATCTGGCCTCCGCCGGCGGCCCGATCGCGGCCCTCGACATTGCCGACGCCGTGCCGCGGGCCGTCGCCGCTCTGCTCGACCACGGGGTCGATCCGGGGCCACGCCCAACCCGCTGACCGGTACGAGAACCGGCCGGTTGTGCCAAGGTAAAAGCGTGCAAAGGTAAAGCGTGCACATTCATGAGGAGAGCAGGGCCGTGACCGGGCCTGCGCGGCCGGCACTGCGGCATCCGCTCGCCGGGCTGTGGTCGGCTTTTGCGATCGTGCACCTGCTGCTGATTCTGTTGGCCCTGTTCGGGCCGGGGTATCCGCTCGGCGACGTGGAGGTCGTCTACCGCGGCTGGGCCGAGAGCGCGGCCACCGGCAACATCGTGGGAATCACCGAGAATTTCGTCTACCCGGTGCTCGCCCTCGTACCGATCCTGGCGGCCTTCACCCTGGGCGGCCCGGCCTACCTCGCCACCTGGTTTCTGCTGGTGACCGGGCTGAACGCCGCGGCCTTCCGGGTGCTCGCGTGCTCGCACCGGGCGGCGGCCTGGTGGTGGCTGGCCTTTCTGACGCTGCTCGGCCCGATCGCGGTGTTGCGCATCGACGCGGTCACGGTGCCGCTCGTCATCGTCGCCCTGCTCTGGCTGCGCCGCCGCCCGCTCTGGGGCACCATGCTGCTCACGATCATCGCCTGGATCAAGATCTGGCCGGTCGCCGCGCTCGCCGCCCTGTTCGTGGCGTCGAAACTACGCTGGCGGATGCTCGCAGTCGCCGCCGCGGTCACCGTGACGGTGATCGGGATGGCCGCGCTGCTCAGCCTGAGCCGGGGCAGCGGAATCCACGTGCTGAGTTTCGTCGCCGAGCAGACGGGGCGGGGAATTCAGATCGAGTCACCCGTGGCCGTGCCGTGGCTGTGGCAGGCGGCCCTCGGCGTGCCGGGCAGCGCCATCTACTACGACCAGCAGATTCTCACGTTTCAGGTGGCCGGCGCGGGCGTCACCGCCGTGAGCGCCGCGATGACCCCGCTGCTGGCGCTCGCCGCCGGCGTGGTGCTGCTGCTCGGTCTGCGGGCAGGGCGCCGGGGAACCGACGTGCTGGCAGTACTGCCGCCCCTGGCCCTCGCGCTGACTCTGACCCTGATCGCGTTCAACAAGGTGGGTTCGCCGCAGTTCATCAGCTGGCTGGCCGCACCGATCATTTTCGGACTCGTTCTGAACGGTCGTGCCTGGCGCACCCCCGCGCTGCTCGGCCTTGCGCTCGCCGCGCTCACGCAGGTGATCTACCCGTCCCTGTATGACTGGGTGATCGAGGCACACCCCCTCATGGTGCTCGTGCTGAGCCTGCGCAATCTGCTCGAATTCGTGCTGCTCGGCTGGGCGCTTTGGGCACTGTACCGGCGAGCTCCCGGAGTGTCCTTGTGAGTGCCAGATCCCGCGCGTCGTCAGCCGCCGGTGTCGGTGCTGAGCCCGCTGCCCCGCTCGTGGCGTGGCATACCCTCGCCGCCACGGTCGTCGCGAGCCGGCTGCAGGTTGATCCGACCATCGGTCTGACGGCCGGGACGGCCTTGGCCCGGCAGGGGGAATATGGCCCCAATCTGCTCCCCGAGCCCGCGAAAGTTGCAGCCTGGCGTAAAATTATCGGCCTGCTGGCCGAGAAAATGACGCTCGTGCTGGTGATCGCCGCGGTGGTCAGTGCCGTCGTGTCCCGGGAATGGGAGACACCGGTTGTCATCCTGGCGGTGATCATGCTCAACACGGCCCTGAACTATCTGCAGGAACGCCGCGCCGAAAACAGCCTCCAGGCGCTGCGGATCATGTCGGCGGGCATGGCGGTGGTCCGCCGTGACGGCAGCGAGCAGGAGGTGGCCCGGAGCGCCCTGGTTCCCGGCGACATCGTTCTGCTCGATGCCGGAGATTCCATTCCGGCCGACGGTCGCGTCCTGGAGGAATCGCGGTTGCAGGTGGCCGAGGCCACGCTGACCGGCGAATCCGAACCCGTCGGCAAGTCGACGCATCCGCTCGCCGCGGAGAACCTGCCACTCGGCGACCGCGACAATATGCTCTTCATGAACACCGAAGTCACCCGTGGCCGGGCGACCATGGTCGTCACCGCGATCGGCCTGGGCACGGAGGTCGGTGCCATTGCGGCGTTGATCGGTGAGGTGAAACGCGAACGCACCCCGCTGCAGCGACGGATCGACCAGCTGGCCCGGACGCTGACCCTGGTTGCCCTGATCGTGGTCGCGGTGGTGTTCGCACTGGGTCTGCTGCGCGGGCAGTCGTGGTCCGATCTGCTGATCATCTCGGTGTCGCTGGCCGTCGCGACCATTCCCGAGGGGCTCACGGCGGTCGTCGCCTTCACGCTGGCGATGGGGGCCGCGCGGTTGGCCGGCCGGGGGGCCATTCTCAAGCAGCTCTCGGCGGTGGAGACCCTCGGCAGCGTCACGCACATCGCCACGGACAAGACCGGCACGTTGACGATGAACGAGATGACGGCCCACCGCCTGAACATCCACGGACACGACTTTCAGATCACCGGCACCGGGTACTCAACCGACGGGGAAATTTTGAGCGAGGGCGGGCTGCCCGACCTGACCGAGGCGCTGCTGACGATGGCGCTGTGTAACGATGCCGTCATCGGTGACGGCAAGCTGGTCGGCGATCCGACGGAGGGCGCACTGGTCGTACTGGCCGAAAAGGGCGGTCTGGATGTTGCCGCAGCGCGGCGGGATCACCCGCGCCTGGCGGAGGTCCCGTTCGACGCGGACTACAAGTACATGGCCACCTTCCACCGGCTGACAGATTCCACGGCGGA
Source organism: Cryobacterium sp. TMT1-3 (assembly GCF_004402315.1). Taxonomy (NCBI): domain Bacteria; kingdom Bacillati; phylum Actinomycetota; class Actinomycetes; order Micrococcales; family Microbacteriaceae; genus Cryobacterium; species Cryobacterium sp. TMT1-3. Next base: position 133,346 of record NZ_SOFW01000023.1, on the reverse strand, counting down.
TGCGAGCCAGTCCGCGCCGGTCATCGGCTACCGATGCCTGGCCAAGGGGGCCCCGGTGGCCTTGATGCAGGTGACCGACTCGGTGCTCACCGCGGACGGCATCCGGCCGATCGATGACCTGCATCGCCGCAATATTCATGAGGCCATCCAGGGATTGGCCGGCGAGGGCCTGCGCACCCTCATGCTGGCCGGGCGGCGTTTGCACACGGCTCTCCCCGACGACGAGAAATCGCTGCAGGCGCTGGTCACCGGTTTGACGATCTACGCCATCGTAGGAATCGTCGATCCGGCCCGAACCGAGGCGGCTCAGGCCATCGCGGAGGCGCGCGGAGCGGGAATCCAGGTGCACATGATCACGGGCGACCATCTGGTCACCGCATCGGCCATCGCCAAGGACCTGGGCATTCCCGGCGCCGCCGCATCCGGTCTTGACCTCGACGAGCTGGACGACGGCGAGCTCGGCCGACGTGCTGCCGGGTTCGGTGTGCTCGCCCGGGTCACTCCCGCACACAAGATTCGCATGGTGAAGGCTCTGCAAAGGGAGGGCAATGTCGTGGCGATGACCGGGGACGGTGTCAACGATGCGCCGGCGCTGAAGCAGGCGGACATCGGGATCGCCATGGGTATCACCGGCACAGATGTGGCCAAGGGCGCCGCGAACATGATCCTCACCGACGACAACTTCGCCACCATCGTGGCCGCGGTCAGGGAAGGCCGCGGCATCTACGCCAACATCCTGAAATTCGTCAGGTTCCAGCTCACCACGGCCTGGGGGTTCGTACTGATTTTCCTGGTCGCCGGCGTGACCGGGCTGGCCGGCGGGGCGCCGTTCACCGCCCTGCAGATCCTCTGGGTCAACATCATCATGGACGGCCCGCCCGCCCTCGCCCTCGGCGTGGATCCGGCCGAACCGGGCACGATGCAGCAACAGCCTCGCCCGGCGAATGAACGGCTGCTGACCCGGGCCCGGCTCGTCCGAATCCTCGGACTGGGTCTCGTCATGGCCGCCGGAACCCTGGCCGTACTGACCCTGGCCCCGGTGGTGTTCCCGGACAGCGCCGATGACGCCGCCTTCGCCAGTACCCTGGCCTTCACGACGTTCGTTTTCTATCAGGTGTTCAACCTGCTCAACGTGCGCTCGGACACCCATTCCGTCTTCTCCGCCCAGACCCTGACCAACCGGAGCATCTGGGTTGCCCTGGTCGCGGTCATCGTGCTGCAGGTCGCTGTGGTTCAGCTCGAGGTGCTTCAGGGGCTCTTCGACACCACAGCGCTCACCGCGCCCCAGTGGGGTGTGGCGGTGCTGGTGGGGTCGTCCGCCCTCTGGGTCGAGGAAACCGGTAAGGCCGTCGTGCGGGCGTCCGTGCGCCGCCGGCTCGGCTCGGCCGAGAAATAATCGTCACCTTTCCGATCATCCCACCGAAGGAGTCACCCATGCTCGTAGCATTCTCTGTCGCACCGTCCGTCGCCGCCGACTCGCAGGGATCCGTGCACGACGCGGTCGCCGCTGCCGTGCGTGTCGTTCGGGCCTCCGGCCTGCCCAACCACACCGATTCCATGTTCACCACCATCGAGGGCGACTGGGACGAAGTCTTCGCCGTCATCAAGGCGGCGACCGAGGCGGTGGGCGCGTTCGGGCCGCGCGTGTCCCTGGTGTTGAAGGCGGATATCCGCCCCGGCCACACCGGCGAGCTCACCGGCAAGCTCGAACGCCTGGAGACCGCACTCGACGGTTAGACCTCCCGCGCGAGCAGGCTGGCGATTAGGCTGATTGCATGCCCCTCACACCTGACGGGTCGACGCCGCTGCCGTCGACCCGTATTCGTCTTGCCCTGCTCGCCCTCGCCCTGGGCGGCTTCGGCATCGGCGCGACCGAATTCGTCGCTATGGGTCTGCTGCCGAACCTCGCCGCCGACCTGCTGCCCGGCTTGTACGCGAGCGCACCGGATGCCGCCAACGCGCAGGCCGGCTGGCTCATCTCCGCCTACGCCCTCGGCGTCGTCGTGGGCGCGCCGACCGTCGCAGCGGCCGCCGCCCGCTGGCCGCGCAAACAGTTGCTGCTCGGCCTGCTGACCGCGTTCACCCTCGGCACGATCGCCTCGGCCGCGCTACCCACCTTCGAGACCGTGCTCGCCGCCCGCTTCGTGGCCGGGCTGCCGCACGGCGCCTACTTCGGCATCGCTTCGCTCGTCGCCGCCCACCTGATGGGACCGGGCAAGCGAGCCCGCGGCATCGCCATCGTGCTCTCCGGCCTGACCATTTCCAACGTGATCGGGGTGCCGACGATCACCTGGATCGGCCAGATGAGCGGATGGCGCGTCGCCTACCTCGTCGTCGCCGCCATTTTCGCGCTCACCTTTGTGGCGGTCGCCGTGTTCGTGCCGTTCCAGGCCGGCAACCCGAAGGCCACCATGCGGGCCGAGCTGCGGGCCTTCCGCACACTGCAGGTGTGGATCACCCTGTCGATCGGCGCGATCGGCTTCGGCGGGCTGTTCGCCGTCTACACCTATGTCGCGCCGCTCGTGATCGAAATCACCGGGCTGGCCGCGGCCGCGGTACCGCTCATCCTCGTGGTCATCGGCCTCGGCATGACGGCGGGCAACTTCGCCGGGGGAGCGCTGGCCGACTGGAGCGTGCGCCGCACCATGTACATCGCCTTCGGCGTGCTCATTCTCGCGCTCGTCACCCTCGGCCTGTCGGCGCAGTTCCTGGCCGGGCTGCTGGTGGGCGTGTTCCTGGTCGGTGCGGCGGCATCCGCTCTCTCACCGACCATTCAGGCGCGCCTGATGGACGTCGCCCACGAGAGCCAGTCGCTCGCCGCGGCGCTCAATCATTCCTCGCTCAACGTCGGGAATGCGCTCGGTGCAGCCCTCGGCGGCGTCGCAATCGCTGCCGGGCTCGGCTATCTCGCGCCGGTCTGGATCGGTGTGGGGCTCAGCGTCATCGGCGTGCTGCTGACCCTGCTCACCTTCAGCATCGACCGGCGACGCCGCCACGCCGGCCACCACGTTCCGTACGGCACGCAGCTGATCCCCGTCGTACGCTCCCGTTAGCCCGGGGCGTGCCGTTTCGGCCTGACCAATTGAGACCCGCTCATCCCGGTCGAACGCTCACGTTAACGCACACTGACCGGCCCGCCTGTCGCCGGGTGGGCCGGTCAGGTTTCAGAGGGGGCGTCAGTCCGTCTGCAGCAGGATGCCGTCGTGGATGGCGCGCTTACGCAGCGCGACCTTGGTTCCCACGTCGTACCCGGCGAGGCGGTACTTCTCGCGAATGCGCTTGAGGTAGCTCTTGGCGGTCTCCTCGGAGATGCCAAGCTGGTAGGCGACGGCCTTGACCGGCTCGCCGGCACCGTAGAGCGCCATGACCCGGCGTTCCTGCGCGCTGAGGCGGGGACCTTCGACGTTCTCGGTGGAGTTGAGCGCGTAGTCGAGCTCAGCCGAGATATACGACTTGCCGTTGTACGCGGCGCGAATGGCGTCGACGATCATGCTCGCCTCCTCGCTCTTCACGAGGTAGCCGAGCGCTCCGGCCGCGAGGGCCTCGCGCACGAGGGCCGGCTCGGAATAGGTGCTCATGAGCACCGTCTTGACGCCGGTCGTCTTGAGCGTGGAAATCTTCAGGGACACCGGGATGTTGTCTTTGAGATCGAGGTCGAGCAGCACGACATCCACCGGAAACTCGGGATGCGTGAGCAGCTCGGGCCAGGTGGTCACCGCCGCTACCATCTCGATGTCATCAGCGGCGCTCCGGATCCACTCGGTGAGTGCCCCCAGAAGCATTCTGTGGTCATCAACCAGGGCCAAACGAATGGGACGGTCTGTTGTCGTCATTTTCTGCCTCCTACTGCCTGCACCTTATCGTCAAAATCCCCAATATTAGGCATCCGCGGGATTGTCCACACTGCACTCGATGTCTACCCGCAGACTTCCGGACCGATTTGAGTCCACATGCGGGCCGACGGCACGAATCGCCTGCCAGGTTTCCGGATCGACACGCCGCCGGGCGACCCCCGTTGTGGTCAGTTCGATCGGAAAACGTACCTTGTGGTGCGGACCTGCCCCATGTGTGGGGGCAATCGGTCCAAGTCTCAGCGAAACGGATGCCCCCGACCGCGCCGTATCCCCGATCAGTAGCCAAATCGTGAGCAGCAGCCCGTCGCGTTGCGGCGGTGACAGTAGGCCGGCGAGGCCGGCCGGGTCGCTCAGCGCGACGACCGGGCCGAGGAATTCGCTCTCGGTGATGGCATGGTGCAGCCAGGTTTCGGTGCGGCCCTCGATCAGGTGCAACCGCAACTGGGTGGCCAGTGACGCTGCCGTTGTCGCCGTCGACGGTGCCAGCGGCAGGGCGGTGCGGCCCTGGGCCACATCGTCGAGCAGAGTCTCAGCGTCGAGGTCGAGCCGGGCCAGCTGCTCGGAAGCGAGCATGCCCACCGCGAACCGGGGCTGGGAGACCGTGCTTTGCACCAGCACCAGGTCGAGTTCGCGCTGCACCATGCGCCGAAACGCCTGCACGATGCTCGCCCCGACCAGCGGCGGCGCCACCGCGAGGGCAATGGACAGAATGTCAGGGCCGAGGGTGAGCAGGTCAGTGCGCTTTTCGAACAGGGTCACCACGCTCATAACCACGCCGAGGACGACGGTGGCCATGGTGATGTCCCCGGTCTCCCGCAGTGTCACGATCGAGAGCAGAAAGGCGCCGACGGCGGGGGCCGCGGTGGGAAAGTCGCCGGCCCCGGCCAGCCCCCACGACCCGGCCAGATCCAGGGCCAGCACGACCGAGCAGGCGCCCAGGGCCGCCAGAAACAGCCAGAGCGGCAGGCGGGAGGCCAGCTTGTGCACGGCGAGGTGCACGGTCACGGCGGTGGCCAGCAGAATCACCCAGGCCAGAATGCTGAGCACCGGAAGGTGGCCCGGCTGCGCCTGGATGATCAGTCGCACCATGAGGAACAGCACGATGCAGGCACCGCTGACGCTCATGCCGATGCCCAGATGACGGGCGCCCAAACCGTTCTGGTCCGACCGGAACACGGTGATGCGGCCGTCACCACGCAGAATTGTGCGCGGAAACCGCAGCGGTAGGAGGTCGGCGCGGCTGCGTCGATCAGCGGATGCCGGCGGCCAGCTGCGTTCAACGGGGCCGCCGAGCAGACGCGAACCGACACCCCGCGGGTGGGTGGCGATTGGCGCTGTATCGCTGAACTGGCTCACTTGGGAACCTCCAGGACGACCGTCGTCCCGGCGCCCGGTGAGGAGAACAGGCGGGCGTTGCCGCCCACGTCGCGCAGCCGGGCGATGACCGATTCGGCGACGCCGAGCCGCTCGGAGCCGACCTGGCCGAGATCGAAGCCGACCCCGGTGTCGGTGACCATCGCGCGAACGGTGGTGGCGTCATCCGTTATGGTCACGTCGGCGTGGTCGACGCCGGAGTGGCGGCGCACGTTCTCGAGGCATTCGGAGAGCGCCAGCAAGAAAGAGTCGAGCACGTTGCTGTGCAGCTGCACCTGGCCGCAGCCGTGCCAGTTGACGGTGAGGCCCATGCGTTCGAATCGTTGGCGCACCGCGTCGAGGGTGTCGCCGAGGGTGAGTACCGTGGCCGGCTCGAGGCTGTACGCCCCGGACCGGCGCGGGGTCGGCAGGCCGCCGAGGCGCAGCTGGCGCAGCAGCCGGGCGTCGTCGCCGGCCTGTTTCTGCAGGGCGGTCGGGCTGACCCCGACACCGGAGTGTGCGAGCAGGGTGAGGGTGGCCAGCACGGTGTCGTGCAGCAGGCGGGCGTCCTGGCGGCGCTGGGCTTCGAGCTCGCTCGCGTGTCGTTCGGCCCGGTGGGCGCGGCCGATCGCGGCGATGCGGTGCATGACGCGGGGCACGCTTTGCGCGATCCACCAGGAGGCCAGAGTGAAGGCCAGCCACATGCTCACGGTCAGGGCCAGCAGCACGGTGCGGTCGGGCGCATCGACCGTCACGACGGCCACGCTCGTGACGGTGAGCACGAAGAACAACACGAGCAGCAGCAGCCGGCGCGGGCTGGTCAGCAGCACGGCCGCGACGGCGCACATCGGTGCGGTCGAGACCATGCCGATGACACTTTCCTCGATCAGGTTCGGGGGCACGCCGGGATGGCTGGTGAAGCCGACGACCAGAATGATGGCCAGGCCGCAGAGCACTATCAGGACGGCCCAGCGCAGGGCCCCCGTGCTGCCGAGCAGGTACTGGCCGGCCACCATGACCAGCACGAGCACGACGGCCCACAGACGTGCGTCGGCCTCCAGACCGCCCGGAACCAGCAGGCACGCGAAGGTCGTGGCCGAACCGGTGAGCCCGGCCGCCTGCACCGCTCTTCGCAGGAGGCGGTCGCGCTCCTTGAAAATGCGTTGCATGGGTGCCTGTCCGATTGGAGATGAACGTGTCTAACAGCACCATACCGGGCGCCACCGACACGGGTCCCCCCTAGTGCAATACCCGCCGAATCTGGGCGCCGATCGCTTCGTTCTCGATCAGGAAGCCATCGTGACCATACCCGGATTCGAGCACCACCGCGGTGGGGCCGTCAATATTGTTCGGCAGATGGGCGGCGATGGTGCGCTGGCCGTCGGCCGGAAACAGTCGGTCGCTGTCGATTCCGACCACGACCGAGCGGGCGGTGACCCGCCCGAGAGCGGCCGCGACGCCGCCGCGATCGCGACCGACGTCGTGGGAGTTCATGGCTTCGACGAGCACGATGTAGCTGTTGGCGTCGAACCGTCTGGTGAATTTATTACCGTGAAAGTCGAGGTAGGATTCCACGGCGAAGCGGCCGTTGGCGCCGAGCGGACTGATGCCGCTCTGCCAGCCCCGGTCGAAGCGGGCGTTCAGTTCGGCCGGGCTGCGGTAGTTCAACAGGGCCATGCGGCGGGCCAGGGCCAGACCGCGGGTCGGGCCGTCGCCATCCGCTTCGTCGTAGTAGTCACCGGCGCGAAACGCCGGGTCGGTACGGATGGCCTCGATCTGCACCGAGTTCAGGCCGATCTGGTCAGCGGTGGTGACGGGCGGCGCAGCCAGGATGATGAGGCGGTCAACCCGGTCGGGGGTCTCGATGGCCCATTCGAGGGCGTGCATGCCGCCCATGGACCCGCCGATGACTGCCGCCCAGCGGTCGATACCGAGCCGGTCGCTGAGCACGCGCTGCGCGGTGACCTGGTCTCGAATGGTCAGATAGGGAAAGCGGATGCCCCACTCCAGCGCATCGGGCGCGAGCGAGGCCGGCCCGGTGCTGCCCTGACAGCCGCCGAGCATGTTCGGTGCAACGACGAACCAGCGATCGGTGTCGATGGCGAGGCCGGGACCGACGATGCCGTCCCACCAGCCGCCCGTCTCGTGCCCGGGGCCGGGCGCGCCGACCACGTGACTGTCACCGGTGAGGGCGTGCAGCACGAGCACGGCGTTGTCGCCGGCCGGGCTCAGGGTTCCCCAGGTCTCATAGGCGAGGCGGGCTGCCGGCAGGCGACCGCCGGCCTCGAAGGTGAGCGGGCCTAGATTCAGGAACTGTCGGTGGCCGACCGGGTCGCCGTCGCGCCAGGCGCCGGTCGCCGGGGGTTTGCCGAGGACCGAGCGCGCCTGGGCTTCGGTGATGAAGCTCGACGGGACCGTGTCCGCTGATGATTGCCATTCCATACCCGTCCATTCTGTCGGTGGAATGACCGGCCCGGGCGCATGTTACGTTGTGCGCCCGGGCGATGACCGACCTCAGGCGTCGGCGCGGTCGCGCTTGACGATGGCGCGGGCGGCGGCCAGGCCGGCCTCGAGGTCGGCTTTCAGGTCGGTGACGTTCTCGATGCCCACCGAGAGGCGTACCAGGCCGGGCGTCACGCCGGCGGTCAGCTGCTGCTCGGGGGTGAGCTGGGCGTGTGTGGTCGAGGCCGGGTGAATCACCAGGGAGCGCACGTCGCCGATGTTGGCGAGGTGGCTGAACAGGCTCAGGTTGTCGACGAGGGCGCGGCCGGCCGCGACGCCGCCCTTGAGCTCGAACGAGAGCACCGCGCCGACGCCGAGCGGGGCGTACTTGTTGGCGGTGGCGTACCAGGGGCTCGACGGGAGGCCGGCGTAGTTCACCGAGGCAATGTCGTCGTGGTTGTCGAGCCACTCTGCGATGTCCTGGGCGTTCTGCACATGCCGTTCGATGCGCAGGCTGAGCGTTTCGATGCCCTGGATGAGCTGCCAGGCGCTCGCCGGGGCGATGGCACTGCCGAGGTCGCGCAGCAGCTGCACGCGCGCTTTGATGACGTAGGCGATGCCGTCGCCGACCGCGGTGGTGTAGCTCGCGCCATGGTACGACGGGTCGGGTTCGGTCAGACCGGGAAACTTCTCGACGTTCTTGGACCACTCGAATTTGCCGCCGTCCACGAGAACGCCGCCGATGATGGTGCCGTGGCCGCCGAGAAATTTGGTGGCCGAGTGCACGATGATATCGGCGCCGTGCTCGAACGGGCGAATGAGGTACGGCGTCGCAATCGTGTTGTCTACGATCAACGGAATACCGTTCGCGTGGGCGACATCCGCTACCAGGCTGATATCGAGCACGTTGATGCGCGGGTTGCCGATGGTCTCGGCGAAGAACAGTTTGGTGTTGGGGCGCACCGCGCGCTCCCACTCGGCGACGTCATCCTGGTCTTCCACAAAGGTGACCTCGATGCCGAGCTTGGCCAGGGTGTACTTGAACAGGTTGTAGGTGCCGCCGTAGATCGAGCTCGACGACACGATGTGGTCGCCGGCCTGGGCGATGTTCAACACCGCAAAAGTGGATGCCGACTGGCCGCTGGACAGCAGCAGCGCCGCCGTGCCGCCCTCGAGCGCTGCGACCCGCTCCTCGACGACCGCCTGGGTGGGATTCTGGATGCGGGTGTAGATGTTGCCGAATTCGGCCAGCGCGAACAGGTTCTGGGCGTGTTCGGCGCTGTTGAACACGTACGACGTGGTCTGGTAGATCGGGGTGGCCCGGGCGTTGGTGACCGGGTCGGGACGAGCGCCGGAGTGAACCTGCTTGGTTTCAAACTTCCACGATGAAGAATTGTCGGTCACGATAGCCTCCGGCTCATACAGCGCGGACTCTCCAACGCTCTGGCCCCGATCATAAAGAGGCCCGAATGGCCGTGCAACAACGGGCGAAACACAGCGTCATTTTCTCGCTGGCGGCAATGTGCGATTCTCGTGCGGCAGCACGATCGTTCCCGTCGGTGTGGCAGCATCGGGCCGGAACAGCCACCGGGCCCGCGGCTCGACGAGCGGCCGGAACACCCGTCGAACGACGGGCATCGACAGCACGATCGAGATGGCCACGCTCAGCACGATCATGCCGGGCAGCACCCATGCCGGCTGCGGCCCGTCGAGTACTCCCGACTCCCGCAGCGGGTACAGCACGAAGGTATGCAGCAGGTAGATGTACATCGTCGCCGCTCCCAGGTGGGTGAACCAGGTCGAACGCCGGGGAATCAGCATCAAAAAGGCCACGATCAGCGTGAAAGCGAGCAGCATCACCGCCAAACGGATGCCGCCGGCCCAGAACTCTGAATAGTCGAAGACCCCGTAGGCCTCGTCGTAGAGCAGGAACCGGCGCACCTGCAGGTCGCGCAGCGTCTGGATGTTCAGCGCGATGATCAGGTAGAGCGCGGCGAACAGCCCGAGCGCTCCGGTCCGCCAGCGCCAGATGAGGCCGGCGCGCAGTTCCAGCCAGGTGTCGGTCAGCAGCCACTGGCGCAGTTTCCAGCCGAACACGAAGAACGGCAGCAGGCCGAGGGTACGAGAAAGGGTGAAGGTTCCGTCGATGTTGGGCAGGTACCCGGCGCCGATGGAGATCACGATGCTGATCAGCAGGGGGTAGCGCAGCAGAACGAGATAGGGCAGCGCGATGCGCCAAACGAGCAGGGCGAGCAGAAACCACAGGGTCCAGCTCGCGGTGGAGTAGTCAAGCAGGAGCTTGCCGCCGAGAATCCAGCGCAGGCCGGTCCAGATCGTCTCGAAGATGACGTACGGAATGATGATGTCGCTGAGCAGCCGGTGCATCTGCCGCGCGTCGGGCGGCCCGCTCTTGGCAAAATAGCCGCTCACCGCCACGAAAACCGGTACGTGAAACGCGTAGATGAACAGGTACAGCGTGTACGCGACATCCGCTTCGCCGATGAGTTTGAGAATCGCGTGGCCGACCACCATGAGGGTGATCGCGATCCAGCGTGCGTTGTCCCAGAGGGGTACGCGGCGCTTGACTGGTTGGCTGGTGGTGTTTCCCACTGAGTTCGTCGGTGCGGTGCTCATTCAATCCATTCTCCCGCCACAATGGAGAAATGAGTACTCGACGAGTCGTTGTAACCGGAGCAAGTTCAGGAATTGGAGCGGCGACCGTTCGTCTGTTCCGGCTTCGAGGCTGGGATGTGGTGGGAGTCGCCCGGCGTGCCGATCGCCTGGCCGCACTGCGGGCGGAAACGGGAGCGGATGTCTTCACCGCCGACCTCACCGTGCAAGCGGATGTGGACGCGCTGCGCGACTATTTGGCCGAGACCGGCCCGGTGCACGCCCTCGTCAACAACGCCGGCGGCGCCAAGGGACTCGATTCGGTCGAGGCCGGCAGCATCGAAGACTGGGCCTGGATGTTCGAGATCAACGTGCTCGCCGTCAAACGGGTCACCACGGCCCTGCTGCCGCTGCTGCGCGCCGGCATCCGCTCGGGGGCAGGGTCGGCCGATATCGTCACCGTCACGTCGATCGCCGGGCACGTCGCTTACCTCGGCGGCGGCGGGTACAACGCGGCCAAGTTCGCCGCGCACGCGATGACCGAGGTGCTGCGCCTCGAGCTTTCAGGGGAGCCGATCCGGGTGATCGAGATCGCGCCGGGCATGGTCAAAACGGATGAGTTCGGCCTGGTTCGCTTCAACGGTGACGCCGACAAGGCATTCGCGGCCTACGACAACGTGCCAGATCCGCTGTCGGCGGAGGACGTGGCCGAGACGATCGTGTCGAGCGTTGAGCGCCCGGCGCACGTGAACCTCGACCTGATCGTGATCAAGCCGGTCGCCCAGGCCGCGCCGACCCGCATCGCCCGCGGCGAGCTGACGGTGCGCGAGCCCTAATCGCGGCCCGCGTCTGGGACGGGTCATCCGCTCCTCGCTCAAACATTGAGGCGTTCCAGCGGCCTTGCGCGAAAAGCGTGCGCAAGACCCCTGAAACACCTCAAAACTCGCAACCCCGCGAACAACCCGCCCCCGTCGCTCCTCGTGTTGGCATACAGAACGGGCCGGACAGGATGTAATTCCTGGCCGGCCCGTTCGTGGGACTGCGAGGGTTAGTGCTCGACGGCCTTTTCGGCGCCGTGGCCGGTGAGCGAGCGCACGGCCATTTCGGCGGCGAGCTTCGGGCTCTCCTTCACGGTGCTGGTGACCGATCCGAGCCAGCCCAGGAAGAAGCCGAGCGGGATGGAGACGATACCGGGGTTGCTCAGCGGGAAGAACGCGAAGTCGACACCGGCACCGAACATCGACGTGTCGGTGCCCGAGAACACCGGCGAGAAGATGATCAGGAGAACAGCCGAGGACAGGCCGCCGTACATGCTCCAGACCGCGCCGCGGGTCGTGAACCGACGCCAGAACAGGGAATAGAGAATGGTCGGCAGGTTGGCGCTCGCCGCGACGGCGAACGCCAGTGCTACCAGGAAGGCGATGTTCTGACCCTGTACACCGATACCACCGGCGATGGCCAGGATTCCGATGACGACGACGGTGCGACGTGCAACCTTGACCTCGTCGTCCGGATTTCCCTTGCCCTTTTTGATTACGGAGCCATAGATGTCATGCGCGAAGCTCGTGGCCGCCGTGATGGTGATTCCGGCTACCACTGCCAGGATCGTCGCGAAGGCGATGGCGGAGATGAAGCCGAGCAGCAGTGGACCACCGAGGGCGAGCGCGAGCAGCGGAGCCGCCGAGTTCACGCCGCCGGGAGCGGCCTCAATGGTGTCCGCACCGACGAGCGAGGCAGCACCGAAGCCGAGCACGAGGGTGAAGATGTAGAACGCGCCGATCAGCCAGATAGCCCAGACCACCGAGCGACGAGCTTCCTTGGCGGTGGGAACCGTGTAGAAACGCATGAGCACGTGCGGCAGCCCGGCGGTGCCGAGCACCAGAGCCAGGGCGAGCGAGATGAAGTCGAGCGGGTTGGCGCCGTACTTCAGTCCCGGAGCGAGGATGTCGGCGCCGGAGGCGGAGATCGCGACGGCGCTGTCGAGCAGGTTCGACAAGCTGAAGCCGTTGATCGCGAGGACCCAGATGGTCATCGCGAACGCGCCGATGATCAGCAGGAAGGCCTTGACGATCTGCACCCAGGTGGTGCCCTTCATCCCGCCGACGAGTACATAGACGATCATCAGGCCGCCGACGACGGTGACCACGATGGACTGGCCGAGCTTGTCGTTGATGCCGAGGAGCAGCGAGACGAGTCCGCCGGCGCCGGCCATCTGGGCGAGCAGGTAGAAGAAGCAGACGGCCAGTGTGGTCGTGGCTGCTGCCATGCGCACCGGGCCCTGTTTCAGCCGGAAGGAGAGCACATCGGCCATGGTGAACTTGGCCGTGTTGCGCATGAGCTCGGCAACCAGCAGCAGGGCGACGAGCCAGGCCACGAGGAAGCCGATGGAATACATGAAGCCGTCATAGCCGGTGACGGCGATCGCGCCGACAATGCCAAGGAACGACGCTGCCGAAAGATAGTCGCCCGCGATGGCGAACCCGTTCTGCGGCCCGGTGAAGGAGCGGCCACCGGCGTAATAATCCGCCGCAGTCTTGTTGTTGCGGCCCGAGCGAATGACGATGATCAGCGTCACCGCCACGAAGGCGAGAAAGATCGAGATGTTCAGAACGGGGTTGTTCTCAACCGGTTTGACCGTCGAGGCCAGAATCTGCAAAGCGTTCATCGCTGTTCCAGCCCTTCAAGTTCGCCGCGAAGTTCTGCGGTCAGGGGATCGATCTTGCGGTTGGCGAAGGTCACGTAGCTCATCGTGATGGCGAAGGTCGTGACGAACTGCGCGAGGCCGAGGAGCAGACCGATGTTGATGCTGCCGAACACCGGCGTTGCCATGAAATCACGCGCGTAGGCTGCCGCGAGCACGTAGGCGATGTACCAGACCAGGAAGAAGATCGACAGCGGCACCACGAAACGGTTGCGGGTCTTCTTCATGTGCAAAAACTGCGGCGTCTTCTCATACGCCTCGTAGTCGATCGTGGACTTCGGTGGGGCGTCTTTCACTGCTTCACTCATGGGGCCTCCTTGCCTCAGGGACGAAAAATGTGGGTGTCGAAAAATTGTGGGTGCGCGGTGGGGTGCTCGTGACGGCCTAAGAAACGGATGCTGACAGCGCACGTTTCAGATCGTCGAGAACGGTGGGATCTTCGATGGTGGGAGGGACGGAATATTCTTCACCGTCGACGATTTGTCGAATGGTTTTGCGAAGAATCTTGCCCGACCGCGTTTTGGGCAGTCGGTCGAGTATGGTGACGTCGCGAAACGCTGCGACCGGGCCGACATGCTCCCGGACGAGGGCGACGAGCTCTGCGGCGAGAACGCCATGGTCGATGGTACTGCCGGCCTTGAGCGTGACGAAACCAGCGGCACGCTGACCCTTGAGCTGGTCGTGCACGCCGAGAACCGCGCATTCGGCGACGGCCGGATGCAGCGTGAGAACCTCCTCGAGCGAGCCGGTCGACAATCGGTGCCCGGCCACGTTGATGACGTCGTCGGTGCGGCCCATCACGAACAGGTAGCCGTCGGCATCGAAATGCCCGGAGTCTCCGGTGGCGTAGTAGCCGGGGAACGCGGTGAGGTACGAACTCGCGAAACGTTCCGCGCTGCCCCAGACGCCGAGCAGGGTTCCGGGCGGCAATGGCAGCCGAATGGCGATGTTGCCGTCCTTGCCGACCTTGTCGATCGGCTTGCCCTTGGAATCCAGAATGGCGATGTCGTAGCCGGGTACCGGCACCGTGGCCGAGCCCGGCTTGGTCGGCAGCTCTTCGATGCCGAGCAGGTTGGCGCAGATCGCCCAGCCGGTCTCGGTCTGCCACCAGTGGTCGACCACCGGGCAGTGCAGCCCATTGTTGGCCCAGTGGAAGGTTTCGGGGTCGAGACGTTCACCGGCCAGGAACAGGCTGGTCAGGCTCGACACGTCGTGATTTTTCAGTTCGAGCAGGTCAGGATCGACGCGGCGGATTGCGCGGATGGCCGTCGGTGCGGTGAACAGCACCTTGACCTTGTAGTCGTCGACGACGCGCCAGAATGCGCCGGCATTCGGGGTTCCGATCGGTTTGCCCTCGTAGATAACCGTGGTCGCCCCGGCCAACAACGGTGCGTAGACGATATAGGAATGCCCGACCACCCAGCCGACGTCGGAGGCGGCCCAGAAAACGTCGCCCGGCCCGACGTTGTAGACGTTGCGCATCGACCAGTTCAGGGCGACGGCGTGGCCGCCATTGTCCCGGATGATGCCCTTGGGCTTACCGGTTGTGCCGGAGGTGTAGAGAATGTACAGCGGATCGTCGGAGCGGAGGGCAATCGGGTCGGCCGGTGCCGCCTTCGCTTCTTCGTCGGCCCAGTCCAGCCAGTGCACCGTCGTTCCGGAACGGTCCTGGTAGTCCGCCGCCGAACCGGGAATGCTCTCCCGGCTTCGCGCGATGACGGTGTGCACCGAACCCTGACTGAGCGCCAGTGCCTTCTCGACCAGCGGCAGATATTCCACCACGCGGCCCGGTTCCAGCCCGCCGGATGCCGTGACGATGACACTCGGCCGTGCGTCATCGATGCGCACGGCCAGTTCCGTGGCCGCGAAACCACCGAACACTACCGAGTGCACCGCGCCGATGCGTGCGCAGGCGAGCATGGCGATGACAGCTTCGGGAATCATCGGCAGGTAGATGATGACCCGGTCGCCGGTACCGACACCGTTGGCGCGCAGAGCGCCGGCGAACTTGGCGACTCGGCCGAGCAGATCGAGGTAGCTCAAACGAATCCGGGTGCCGGTCATGGCCGAGTCGTAGATCAGGGCCGTGTGGGAGCCGCGCCCGGCCAGGACGTGACGGTCGAGGGCGTTATAGCTCGTGTTGAGCGTCCCCCCGGGGAACCAGCTTCCGGTCACCGGCCCGTCGGCGTCGAGGGCTTTCGATGGCGGCGTGATCCAGTCGATGCCCGCGGCGGCGTCCAACCAGAAGTCGTCCGGCGACGAAATGCTGCGTCGCCAAGCCTCCTGATAGGCCCCACCTGATGCGCCATTCATAGTTACCTTCTCCATTGAAGAGCCTCTGTATACAAAGAGTGGTTGAAGTATTGCATATAACCCGACAATGTGGAATAGGATCGCTCTTGTGTATACAGAAACCGCAATGTTGGGGTTGGACGTACCGCTTCGCGCCAGTGAGCGGGCGTACCGCCAGCTGCGCGGGGAGATTCTCAACGGACTCCTCGCCCCGGGCGCTGCCCTGCTCGAAGTAGAACAGGCTGAACGCATCGGCGTCTCCCGCACCCCGCTGCGGGAAGCGGTGGCCCGACTGATTGCCGACGGCCTCGTGGTCGGCCGTCGTGGACGGGGCTTCGAAGTGACCGACATCTCCGTCGACAGTATCTCCGAGCTGTATGAGTTGCGTCAGGCGCTCGAGGTGCAGGCCATCCGCCTGGCCGCGACTCGACGTGATCCCGCGCCGTTCGTGGATCTGCGCGGCGCGTTCCTCACCGCGCCGGAGCTTCTGGAGCAGGGCGACATCGGCGTGCACCGCTACTACGCGCTGATCGACGAACTGGAAGACGCCGTCGATGCTGCCGTTGAAAACCCCTTTCTCGTCGGCGCCCTGCGCGCCGTTCGCACCCACTTGGCCCGTATCCGCCGGCTTGCTCGTAGAAATCCGCTGCGACTGCGTGCTGCAGCGGCGGAGCATCTGCTGATTATCGACGCCATCATTGCCGGCGACCCGTCGCTGGCAGCCCACGCCACCCATATTCATCTTCACCAAAGCCTCCTGAGCGTCCTCGCGGCGATCGATGAGGACTCGGCCAGTAGTCGATCTGCGACTGCGGCCGACTAACGAAGGGATCCACAGTGCAGCTTCACCACGTTCGAGTTCACAAGAGCGACGAGAATCTGGCCCGCGAGGACCAGCTGGCCTGGAAGATCGCCGAGGTCGCCGCGGACCCAGCCCTAGTCTCCGAGGACGTGACCGAGATGGTCATCAACCGCGTGATCGACAATGCCTCTGTGGCTGCGGCGAGCCTGACCCGTCGCCCGGTGATTGCCGCCCGCTCGCAGGCGCTCGCCCACCCGCGTTCCAACGGTGGCGACGGCTCGACCGTGTTCGGCCTCGCGCCGGCCCGCCGGGTGTCCCCGGAGTGGGCCGCCTGGGCCAACGGTGTTGCCGTGCGTGAACTGGACTACCACGACACCTTTCTGGCCGCCGAGTACTCGCACCCCGGCGACAACATTCCGCCGATCGTCGCCGTCGCCCAGCACCTCGCCACGTCGCGCGGGCTGACCGGCAGCGCCCTGATTCGCGGTATCGCCACCGGCTATGAAATTCAGATCGACCTCGTGAAATCGATCAGCCTGCACGCGCACAAGATCGACCACGTCGCCCACCTCGGCCCGTCGGTCGCCGCCGGCATCGGAACCCTGCTCGGCCTCGACAAGGAGACCATCTTTCAGGCCGTCGGCCAGGCGCTACACACCACGACCGCCACCCGCCAGTCGCGCAAGGGCGAGATCTCCAGTTGGAAGGCCCACGCCCCGGCGTTCGCCGGCAAGATGGCCGTTGAAGCCGTCGACCGGGCGCTGCGCGGCGAGACCAGCCCGACCCCCATCTATGAGGGCGAAGACGGCGTCATTGCCTGGCTGCTCGACGGCCCGGACGGCTCGTACGACGTGTCGCTGCCGGCGGCCGGCAGCGCCAAGCGCGCCATCCTCGACAGCTACACCAAGGAGCATTCGGCCGAATACCAGGCGCAGGCCTGGATCGACCTGGCCCGCAAGCTGCACAACGAGCACCCCGAACTGCTGGTGGCCGGTGCCATTAAGAGCGTACGTCTCCACACCAGCCACCATACGCACTACGTGATCGGTTCCGGCGCCAACGACCCGCAGAAGTACGACCCCACCGCGAGCCGCGAAACCCTCGACCACTCCATTCCCTATATCTTCACGGTGGCCTTGCAGGACGGCAGCTGGAACCACGTCGACTCCTACAGCCCGGAGCGTGCCGGCCGCCCCGACACGATCGCCCTGTGGAACACCGTCACCACGACCGAAGACCAGGAGTGGACGCGTCGGTACCACTCCCTCGACCCGGCCGAGAAGGCCTTCGGCGGTCGCGTCGAAATCGAGCTGGCCGATGGAACCCGCCTGGTCGACGAGATCGCCGTGGCCGATGCGCATCCGCTGGGCGCTCGACCCTTCGCCCGCGCCGAGTACATCACCAAGTTCCGCACCCTCGCCGCGCCGGTGATGGAGGAATCCGAGATCGAACGCTTCCTCGCCCTCGCGCAGCGCCTGCCCGAGCTCACTGCCGCCGACCTCGGCGGCCTGACCATCGTGGCCAAGCCGGGACTGCTCGAGTCGATCGCCACCCCGAACGGTATCTTCTAATGCTGTACGCCAAGGCCAGCGCCGCCGACAAGCGCGTCGCCCTGCGCGCCGGCCTGTCGAGCGGCCGGATACTGCGCTACCCCGGCGCGTTCAACCCGCTCTCGGCCAAGCTGATCCAGCAGAAGGGGTTCGAGGGGGTCTACATTTCGGGCGCAGTGCTCTCGGCCGACCTCGGCCTGCCCGACATCGGCCTGACCACCCTGACCGAGGTGGCCGGCCGGTCGCAGCAGATCGCCCGCATGACCGACCTGCCGGCGATCGTCGACGCCGACACCGGTTTCGGCGAGCCGATGAACGTGGCGCGCACCATCCAGACCCTCGAGGATGCCGGCCTCGCCGGCATGCACATCGAAGACCAGATCAACCCGAAACGCTGCGGTCACCTCGATGGCAAGCAGGTCGTGGATACCGACACCGCGATCAAACGCATCCGTGCGGCGGTCGACGCGCGGCGGGACCCGAACTTTCTCGTGATGGCGCGCACGGACATCCGTGCCGTCGACGGGCTGGATGCGGCGGTCACGCGCGCCAAGGCGCTGCAGGATGCCGGCGCCGACGCGATCTTCCCCGAGGCGATGGGCAGCCTGGCCGAGTTCGAGACCATTCGGGCGGCCGTGTCGGTGCCGATTCTGGCGAACATGACCGAATTCGGCAAGGGCGAGCTGTACACCGTGCAGCAGCTCGAAGACGTCGGCATGAACCTGGTGATCTTTCCGGTGTCGCTCCTGCGCCTCGCGATGGGTTCCGCCGCCCGCGGACTCGACGCGATCGAGAGCCACGGCTCACTCACCACGATGCTGCCGGAAATGCAGCACCGGGCCGACCTGTACAAGTTGCTCGACTACTCCTCGTACAGCCAGTTCGATTCGGGTATCTTCGATTTCACGCTGAACCCGCACATTTCGACGCCCAGTTCGACGCAGGTCTAAAGGAGCACCATGTCTGACACCCAAACGGTGGAACCGCACATCTATAAAGGATTGACCGGCGTCGTCGTCGACACGACCGCGGTCTCCAAGGTCAACCCGGAAACCAACTCGCTGCTTTATCGGGGCTACCCGGTGCAGGAACTCGCGGCCAAGAAGAGCTTCGAAGAGGTCGCCTACCTGCTCTGGCACGGCGAACTGCCCAACGACCAGGAGCTCGCCGACTTCGAAGCGCTCGAACGCTCGCTGCGTCACCTCAGCCCGATGATCAAGCGCATCATCGACGAGCTGCCGCTGACCGCCCACCCGATGGACGTCGTGCGCACCGCGGTGAGCGTCATCGGCGCGAGCGACCCCGACGCCGAGAACCCGTCCCCGCAATCCGACCTCGCGAAGTCGATTCGTCTGATGGCGCAGCTGCCCGCGATCGTCTGTTACGATCAGCGTCGCCGGCGCGGCCAGGACCTGGTCGAACCGCGCGATGACCTCGGCTATTCGGCGAACTTTCTGCACATGGCCTTCGGCGAGGTACCTGAGCTTGTCGTCGTCAACGCCTTCGACGTATCGATGATCCTTTACGCCGAGCATTCCTTCAACGCGTCGACCTTCACCGCACGCGTCATCACCTCCACGTTGTCTGACCTGTATTCGGCCGTGACCGGTGCGGTCGGGGCGCTCAAGGGCGCCCTGCACGGCGGAGCCAACGAGGCCGTCATGCACACCTTCACCGAGATCGGCCTCGAAGCCGGTTCGGCCGCACGGGCCGAGCCATGGCTCGAGCAGGCGCTCGCCGAGAAGCGCAAGATCATGGGCTTCGGGCACCGCGTCTACAAGAGCGGCGACTCGCGGGTGCCGACCATGCGGGCCTCGCTGGTCACCCTCGTCGACCACTACCAGAAGCCCGAACTGCTCGAACTCTACGAAGCCCTCGAGACGGCGATGACCACCCGCAAGGCGATCCTGCCGAACCTCGACTACCCGTCGGGCCCGGCCTACCACCTGATGGGGTTCGACACCCTCACCTTCACGCCCATCTTCGTCGCGGCGCGCATCACCGGGTGGACCGCGCACATCATGGAGCAGAAGAAGAGCAACGCGCTCATCCGACCGCTGTCCGCTTACAACGGCGTCGACCAGCGTCAGGTTCCGTAGCCGTTGTCTGCAAGCGGATGCCGCGCTGCCAGCTGGCAGCGCGGCATCCGTTTTGGATGGTGTGGATGGTCGCTAGCATTGACGGATGACCAATGATGCCGAGGCTGTGCCCACACCGTCCGTGATCGACCGCGAAATTCTGCAGTGGACCGACTTCGCAGCGGCGTCGCGTGAGCTGGCCGTGCGGGTGCGGGAGAGCGGTTTTCACCCGGATGTCGTGATCGCCATCGCCCGCGGCGGCCTGCTGCTGGCCGGAGCCGTGTCGTACGCGCTCGGCACCAAGAACTGCGGCAGCATCAACGTGGAGTTCTACACCGGCATCGACGAACGCCTGCCGGAGCCCGTGTTGTCGGCCCCGATGCTCGACGCTCCGGCCCTCGCCGGCAAGCGGGTGCTGCTGGTCGACGACGTCTCCGACTCCGGCCACACCCTCGCGCTCGTGATGCGCCTGCTCGGCGAGACCGCGATGGAGGTGCGCACCGCGACGCTCTATACCAAGCCGCGCACGGTGCACGTGCCCGACTTCACCTGGCGGGAGACCGACAAGTGGATCGTGTTCCCGTGGTCGGCGCTGCCGCCGGTACCGGGAGCCCCCGACAGCATCGCGCCGGAAGCGCTCGCCGACGTCACCGCTGCTGAGGTCACGGCGTGAGCGTGCACCTGGTCGGCGGCGGGGGAGACCCGGCGCACGATGCCGAGGTGTTCGGAATGTTCCGAGCCGAGGTTACGGCTCAGGCTTTCACAGCCGACCGCGACGAACCGATCGTGGCCGTCATCACCGTCGGGCCGGGCAGCGCGCACGCCGAGGAACTGGCCGCGTCGCTCGGGGCCACCGCGCAAACCCGCCGCACCATGCTCGCGCCCGGCGACACGGCCGACCTGACCGCTCTGGGCGCCGTTGACGGCATCATCATCGGCGGCGGTGTGACCCCCGATTATCTGGCCGCCCTGCTGCCGATCGCGGGCGAGATTCGCCGCCAAGTCTCGGCCGGCGTGCCGTACCTTGGTTTCTCGGCCGGCGCCATGATCGCCGCCGAACGCGCCCTGATCGGCGGCTGGCGCATCGGCGGCGTCGAAGTCGCGCCCGAAGACGTCGCCGAGGGCCTCGACGAGATCACCCTCGCCCAGGGCCTCGGCCTGCTCGACGTAACCGTCGACGTGCACGCTGCCCAGTCCGGCAGCCTGTCCCGCCTGATTGCGGCGACCGAGGCCGGCCTCGTCGACGGCGGCCTGGCCATCGACGAGAACACCGTGCTCGTCATCGGCGAGGGCGCACTCCGCGTGCTCGGCGCCGGCAGCGTCTGGAAGGTCAGCCAAGCCGACGGCGGCGTGCTCGTGAGCACCATCGGCGCCTGATCTGGTGATGCGAGCCGGTAAATGGATGCCGCCGCGCCCGGCGGCGGGCGCCAGCGGGCGCGGCAGGATGGTCACCGCGTGACCCTCGACGAGCTGGCCGCAAACGGGCAGATCGACCCGGGCTGGGCGCAGGCGCTCGCCCCCGTAGCCGACGACCTGGCCAGGGTCGGCGCGTTCCTGGCGACCGAACGCGCAGCCGGGCACGAGGTTCTGCCGGAGCCGGAGCACCTGCTTCGGGCCTTTCGCCAACCGTTCGCCGCGGTGCGGGTGCTCATCGTGGGGCAGGATCCCTACCCCACGCCGGGGCATCCGATCGGCCTGGCCTTCGCCGTCAACGCACACGTGCGGCCGCTGCCGCGCAGCCTCGGCAACATCTACACCGAACTCGCCGCCGACCTCACACTGCCGCGGCCCGAGCACGGCGACCTCTCGGTCTGGTCCGAGCAGGGGGTATTGCTGCTCAACCGGGTGCTCAGCGTGCGCGCCGGGGCGGCCGGATCGCATCGTCGGCACGGCTGGGAGGCGGTGACCGACCAGGCCATTCGTGCGCTGGTGGCGCGGCGGCATCCGCTCGTGGCGATTCTGTGGGGCAAAGACGCCGGCACCCTGAAGCCCCTGCTCGGCGACACGCCCGTGCTGGAGTCGGCGCACCCGAGCCCGTTGTCAGCCCGCCGCGGCTTTTTCGGCTCGGCGCCGTTCAGCGCGGCCAATCGCCTGCTCGCCCGGCAGGGGGCGGCGCCGGTCCGTTGGGAGCTTCCGGTAATCTGGAACCAACCAGAAAGGGGAGTGCCCGGTGCTTGAGGAAGAATACGCGCCTCGTCGTCGGCTGCCTCGCCATCTGCGTCCGGAGATTGCGGCCGAGGCGCCGTTCGAATACGAGATGCGTGAGGTTCGGGCGACCGACCTGCCGCACATTCGCGAGATCTACAACTATTACGTCGCCAACAGCACCGTCACCTTCGATGAAGATGCCATGACGCTCGCCGAGTGGCGCGATAAGTTCTACTACCTGAACAAGCAGGGGATGCCGTTCATCACCGCCGTCTCGCCGGCCGGACAGATTCTCGGGTATGCCCTGGTCAGCCCATGGAAGCAGAAACGGGCCTACCGGTTCACGGTGGAGAACTCGATCTACCTCGGCGCCGCGTCGACCGGTAAGGGACTCGGGCGTGAACTGCTCGGCGAGCTGATCCGACGGTGCAAAGCGGCCGGCCTGAAGGAGATCATCGCCGTCATCGCCGACCAGGGAGCGGATGCCTCGATCAAACTGCACCGCGATTTCGGTTTCGAGGAGATCGGCCGCATGGGCAAGGTCGGTTTCAAGTTCGAGCGCTGGCTCGGCACCATCCTGCTGCAGAAAAGCCTGAAGTAGGCTCGCGCCTCGGGCCGGCATCTCGGAGCGACCTACGGTGGCTAATTCAGGAAATCCAGGTCTCGGCGCTGATCGCCAGGCGCAAATCACGGGGCGGCGCATCCGCTGCGGAGCAGATTTCCTGAATTGGCCCCACAAACGCAAGCGGTTGCGGGGCCGGGCCGGGCTCCCGAGCGCGGGTCAGCGCGGCGTGTTCAGGCGACCGACCGCGTTGAGCACGGCCCGGCGGGGGTAGATGCTCGCGACCCGGGCGAGCAGCGCGTTGCGGGCGCCGACCAGCACCACGGATGGCGTCACCGACCGGTCGAGCGCAGCGAACGATGAGCGCATGACCTCCTCGACCGTGAGCGGCGTGCCCTTCTTGCCACCGCTGGTCTGGGCAACCTCGAAGAATTCGGTGTCGGCCGGGCCCGGGCAGATCGCCGTCACCTTGAGGCCGCTCGCCCGCGTTTCATAGCTGACCGCTTCGGTGTAGCTGAGCACGTAGGCCTTGGTCGCGCCGTAGACCGCCATGCGCGGCACCGGCTGGAACGCCGCAGTGCTGGCGAGGTTCATGAGCGCCGCGGTATGCGGGTACAGCGACGCGGTCTCGACCAGGTCGGGCAGAAAAGCGTGGGTCAGCGCGGTCAGCGCGTGCACGTTGACGGCTACCTGCTCGCGTTCCCGTTCCTCGTCGGAGTCGAGCACCGTGCCGAAGGTCGCGAAGCCGGCATTGTTCACGAGCGTGCCGATGGTAATCGCGCGCTCGCGCAGGTCGCTGACCAGCTCGGGCACGGCATCCGCTGTGCTGAGGTCGAGGGGGATGACCGTCGAGACGGTGCCGTATTTCTCGGCGAGGTCCACCGCGAGGGCTTCGAGGCGGGCCTGCCGGCGGGCGACGAGCACCAAATCTGCGCCGCGCTGGGCGAGCTCGTGGGCGTACCCGACGCCGAGTCCGCTCGACGCGCCGGTGATGAGCGCGGTGGTGCCGATGGGATTGTACAAAGCGCTGGCCATGGCTCGAGGCTAGCCGCCCCGGACGTGCATCACCAGAGGTGGCCGGTCGCCGCGCCGGGTCGAACTAGGCTCGGCACATGGCTGATCCACACGAACTGACCGCCCTGGAACAATGGCAGGCCCTGCAGAACCGCGAGATCAGTCCGAGCGAGCTCACGGAGCACTACCTTGCGCGCATCGAAAAGTTCAATCCGGCCCTCGGCGCGTTCGTCACCGTGACCACGCACGCCGCCCGCGCCCGCGCGCGCTACGTCGAAGAGCGGATGCCGCGTACCGCGCCGCTCTGGGGCCTCCCGTTCGCCGACAAAGACCTGTACCTGCGCGCCGGGGTGCCAGCCGGGTTCGGGTCGCGGCTGTTCGAGGGCTTCGTGCCCGACGAGTCGGACGACCTCGTGCAGGCGCTCGATGACGCCGGCGGGGTCAGCCTCGGCAAGACCAACACCCCAGAATTCGGGCTCGCTTCCTACACCGAAAGTCTCGCCGCCCCGCCGGCGCGCACCCCGTGGAACCTTGCGCTCGGGGCCGGCGGCTCGAGCGGCGGCGCTGCCGTCGCGGTCGCCGCACGCCTGCTGCCGTTCGCGCCGGGCTCCGACGGCGGCGGGTCGATTCGCATTCCCGCCGCCGCCTGCGGGCTGGTCGGGCTCAAGCCCGGCCGTGGGCGGGTGCCGTCCGCTTCCGGCATCGACAAGCTCGGCGGGCTGGCCGTCGGCGGTCCGCTCGCCCGCACGGTAGCGGATGCCGCGCTGCTGCTCGACGCCATGATCGCGCCGCGAGACGGTCACCCCGACCACCACTACGCCCTGCGCGCCCCCGGCGACGAGACGCCGCTGCTGGCGGCGGCAGTCCGCGGCGAGGGCCGTTTTCAGCTCGGCGTGATGACCACCTCGGCCTGGGACGACGCTTATGACATTACGATCGCCCCGGAAGCACAGGCCGCCCTCGACCTGGCCGTGGCCGGGTTTGCCGCGCTGCACCATGGGCTCGAGGAGACGGCCCTCAAGCCCGACCCGAGCTACGTGCCCGCGTTCCGGGCCCTCTGGCAGGCCGGGGCGGCGACCATCCCCGCCGACACCGACGCCCAGATCGCCCTGCTTGAACCGCTGACCCAGTGGCTGCTCGCCCGCGGTCGCGCCCTCAGCGCCCGGGACCTCGCCGAGGCGCTCGCCGCGCTGACGGCGTTCGAGCGCTCGTTCATTCGCCAACTGTCAAAATTCGATGCCGTGCTGACCCCGGCCATGGCGCTCACTCCGCGTCCGGTCGGCTGGTACGACGCCGACGACGCCGAGGCCAACTTCGCCCAGCAGGTGCAGTACACGCCGTTCACCTCGATGATCAACGTGAGCGGCCTGCCGGCCATCGTGCTCCCGGTGCACCAGACCGAGAACGGCCTGCCGATGGGCGTGCAGCTCATCGGCCGGCCGGGCGGCGAGGCCACCCTGCTCGCGCTCGGAGCGCAGCTGGAGCGGCGCATCCGCTGGCAGGACCGGGTGCCGCCCGAGCCTGCCTAGGTTGTGGCGGGTTGGCTTGTGGTGGGCCGGTTCTGGCGGGCCCGCTAGCCGCGCGTCGAAACCGGCCGGGACGGCCACCAGAATCGGTCGTCGATCAGAAAGACCAGGGCGGGCACAAGTACGGTGCGCACGACCAGGGTGTCGAGCAGCACGCCAATGCAGACGATCACCCCGATCTGGGTGAGCGCTACGACGGGCAGCACCCCGAGCACGGCGAACACGGCCGCGATCAGAATTCCGGCGCTCGTGATCACCGCGCCGGTCGACGACAGTGCCCGCACCATGCCCTCCCGGGTGCCGTAACGCCGGGCCTCTTCGCGGGCCCGGGTGGTCAGGAAAATGTTGTAATCCACGCCGAGCGCCACCAGGAACAGAAACGAGAACAACACGACGTTGGTGTCGAACGCCGCGAAGCCGAGCAGATTCTGAAAGATCAGGTTCGACGCGCCGAGGCTCGCGAAGAAGGTACCGAGCACGGTCGCTATGAGCAACACCGGCGCCACGAGCGAGCGCAGCAGCAGCGCAAGAATCAGAAAGACGATGCCCAGAATGAGCGGCAGGATCAGGGCCTGGTCGCGCTCGGCGCTCGTCTTCGTGTCGAGGGCCGTGGCATCGCTGCCGCCGACCAGCGACTGCGAAACCGCAGCCGGGGCATCCGCCAAGTCGGTGCGCAGCGCGGCGATCGTATCGAAGGTCTCGTCGCTGCCCGGTTCACTGTCGAGGGTGACGTCAATGCGGGTGAGCCCGCCGGCGTTCTCACCGGCGACCGCCGCGGTCACCCCGGGGGTCGCGAGGGCAACAGCTACGGCGTCAGCGGATGCCGCATCCGGAGCGAGCACGACCGTCTGGCTGGTCAGCCCCGCCGAAAACGACTCGTCCACAATTTTCTGCGCCACGACCGACTCCGGGTTGCCGAGCAACTGGTCTGCCTGCGACAATCCCACCGCGGCGCCGTTCAGCCCGAACGCGAGCGAACCGATCGCGAGCACCGACACGGTTGTGATGATCGCCGGGTGCCGGGCCACGCCCCGACCGAGCCTGGTCCAGAAGCCGGCGCGCGGGGCGGCGGCTTCGGCCTGCACGCGGGGAATGAACGGCCAGAACAGGCCACGCCCGCACACCACGAGGGCGGCCGGCAACACGAGCAGGGCGAAAAGAATGGCGATGATCACGCCGATCGCGCAGGCGATGCCGAGCGCGCGGTTGCCGGCGAGTTCGGCGAAGACCAGGGTGGCGAGGCTCAGCGCGACGGTGCCGCCGCTGGCCGCGATGGCCGGGCCGGCGCTCGTCACCGCGGTGCGCATCGCCACATTGCGGCTCTCGGTGTGTAGCAGTTCTTCGCGGTAGCGGGCCACCAGCAGCAGCGCATAGTTGGTGCCGGCACCGAACACCAGCACAGAGAGGATGCCGGAGATCGAGGCGTCGAGGGCGAAACCGAGTGGTTCGGCCAGCGCGCCGGCCACTTTGCCGGCGAGGCCGTCGGCGAGCCCGACCACGACGAGCGGCACGATCCAGAGCACGGGGCTGCGGTAGGTCACGATGAGCAGCACGGCGACCACGATGACGGTCACCAGCAGCAGGCGAAAGTCGGCTCCGGCGAAGGCATTGGTGATGTCGGCCTGAAACCCGACCGGCCCGGTGACGTAGGCGGTCAGCCCGTTCGGCAGCCCGCCCGATGCCGTCCGACGGATGTCGGTGGCCGTATTCTCGATGTCGGCGGTCGCCCCGAGCGCCTCCAGCGGCATCACGCTCAGCGCAGCCTCGCCGTCGTCGCTGAACTGCGGCGTCGCGGCGCGCGGCGCGATCGACGCGGCGCCGAGCTGTTCAGCCGCGGCGGTGATCGCGGTGCGATCGCCCGCGGTCAGTTCGGCGCCGTCCCGGCTCCAGACCACGATCGCGGCGGTCTGGTCGGCCGAGGGAAACTCGGCGAGCAGCTCGGTGACCTGGGCGGCCTGGCTGGTTTTCGGCAGACCGGCGGCGGGAAAATCCTCGGATTCGTTGGCCGGCAGCAGGGTGAACAGCAGCCCGACGGCAATGACGGTGCCGAGCAACACCGCCCACGCGGTGCGTTTGCCGGTGATGAAGCGGGTGATCGCGAGCACAATTCCTCCAGAACTTTGTGCTCGCTATCCTAGCTAGCTAAAGTCTCCCCAGCTCAGGCTGCGGAATTGTTTTGAATTAATCAAAACAACTGCTAGGATTGAAGCATGACAACGATTGATTCGAGCAGCGACCACGCAGGCCCTGGCCTGGCCGCGGCCGACTCCGAGTCGTTGGCCGGCATCATCCGATCGGCCGGTCTCAAGGTGACCGCGCCGCGTCTGGCCGTGCTGCGTGCCCTCACCGCCGCGCCGCACTCCAACGCCGACGCGCTGTTCGGCGTGGTGCACGCCGGCCTGCCCGGCACCTCGCTGCAGGCGGTCTATGGGGTGCTTGCCTCGTTCGGCAGCGCCGGGCTCGTGCGCAAGATTGAACCGGCCGGCTCGCCGGCGCTGTTCGAACGCCGGGTCGGTGACAATCACCACCACATCGTGTGCACTCGTTGCCACGCGGTACACGATGTGGACTGCGCGGTCGGCCACGCCCCCTGCCTCGAACCGGCGGATGCCCTCGGTTTCGACGTGCGCGCCGCTGAGGTCACCTACTGGGGCCTGTGCGTGCAGTGCCAGCTCGAGACCGCAAGCCAGCTGGAAACCTCCCACCCCTAAACTTCCTCCGTCAACCTCGCGTTGCTGTTCACAATAAGGAGCACCATGACTATCAAACCCACTACCGACCAGACGGGTACCCCCGTCGCCAGCGACGCACACTCCCTCACCGTCGGCGACAACGGCGTCACCGCGCTGCACGACCGTTACCTGGTCGAAAAGCTCGCCCAGTTCAACCGCGAGCGCATTCCGGAGCGCATCGTGCACGCCAAGGGCGGTGGAGCGCACGGCGAGTTCGTCGTCACCGGCGACGTCTCGAAATACACCCGCGCGGCCGTGTTCCAGCCGGGTACCGTCACCCCCACCCTGCAGCGCTTCTCCAGCGTCGCCGGCGAGCAGGGCAGCCCCGACACCTGGCGCGACGTGCGCGGCTTCTCGGTGAAGTTCTACACCAGCGAGGGCAACTACGACATCGTCGGCAACAACACCCCGGTGTTCTTCATCCGCGACGGCATCAAATTCCCCGACTTCATCCACTCGCAGAAGCGCCTGCCGGGCACGGGCCTGCGCGACGCGACCATGCAGTGGGACTTCTGGACCCTCTCCCCGGAGTCGGCCCACCAGGTCACCTACCTCATGGGCGACCGCGGCCTGCCGCGCTCCTGGCGTGAAATGCCCGGCTTCGGCTCGCACACCTACCAGTGGATCAACGCCGAAGGCTCGCGCTTCTGGGTGAAGTACCACTTCGAATCCAACCAGGGCAACGTCGAGATGGAGGGATCAGAAGCCGAGCTCATCGCCGGCGCGGATGCCGACTACTACCGTCGCGACCTGTCCGACGCGATCGCCGCCGGCAACTTCCCGTCCTGGAACGTCTCGGTGCAGGTCATGCCGTACGAGCAGGGCAACACCTACCGGTTCAACCCGTTCGACGTCACCAAGGTCTGGCCGCACGCCGACTTCCCGCTCATCCCGGTCGGCACCCACACGCTCAACCGCAACCCCGACAACTTCTTCGCCGAGATCGAGCAGTCGGCGTTCTCGCCCGCCAACTTCGTGCCCGGCATCGCGGCGAGCCCCGACAAGATGCTCATGGCGCGCATCTTCTCCTACCCCGACGCACAGCGCTATCGTGTGGGCACCAACTTCACCCAGCTGCCGGTCAACGCACCGATCAGCCCGCTGAACAACTACTCGCAGGACGGCGCGCAGCGTCACCACTACAACGCACCGAGCCAGCCGAACTACGCGCCGAACTCCCTCGGCGGCCCGGTCGCCGACCCCGCCGCCGCGGGCGAGGGCTCGTGGGAGAATGACGGTTCGCTGCTGCGTGCCGCCGCCACCCTGCGCAGTGAAGACGACGACTTCGGCCAGGCCGGAACGCTGTACCGCGAGGTCTACGACGACGCCCAGAAGGCGCGTTTTCTCGACACCATCACCGGTGCCATCAGCGGAGTGACCCGGCCCGAGGTCACCGAGCGAGCCATCGGCTACTGGACCAGCGTGGACGCCGACCTCGGCGCCAAGCTGCGCGCCAACCTCGCCGTCTTCGCCGCGGCTGCCGCGGTCGACGCCGAGTACATCGCCGCGCAGTAGTACTTACCGCCTAACCAGAACCGCCCGGCCTGTTCGCAGGCCGGGCGGTTGTGTGTCAGCTGCTTCCCTGGAGGGGTCGCAATTCGC
This sequence comes from Cryobacterium sp. TMT1-3, assembly GCF_004402315.1. NCBI lineage: Bacteria > Bacillati > Actinomycetota > Actinomycetes > Micrococcales > Microbacteriaceae > Cryobacterium > Cryobacterium sp. TMT1-3. The sequence goes on along the minus strand of NZ_SOFW01000023.1, from coordinate 104,080 downwards.
TCGTTCCAGGGACGCTCTGGGACGATTTGCGACCCCTCGCCGGTGTCGGCGGTGCGATCTCGAACCACGCTGGCTTGAGCTAGCGGATGTACCCGCCCTTTTTCAGGCCCGCCTCGATTTCGAAGCGGTTGTTCAGGGGGCTGCGCCCGGCGAGCGCGTAGAGCAGCGGAAAGACCAGGCCGAACCGTTGCCACTGGCGTTTGTGCACGGCCTCGTGCTCGAGCACGGTGGCCGTGACGTTCTGGTTGGTGAGGTAGCAGCCGCCAACGCAGGAGCCGCCGCGCCCAAAGGTCCACGGTGGCATGCCGCGAAAGATGAACAGGCCGGCCCGTTTTTCGACGCGGCCGGTGCTCCAGATCGAGCCCCAGACCAGCCCGACCGCCGTCGCGTAGAGGTAGCCGGCCCGGCTCAGCGGCGAATCGAAGAGGATACGTCGCATCCGGTCAGCCTAATTCTTCGTCGGTGTCGGTGTCGTTATCGGTGAACCCGGGGCGACCGTACGCCTCGAGCAGGCGCAGCCATACCTCGGTGAGCGTCGGGTAGCTCGGCACCGCGTGCCAGAGCCGATTGATCGGCACCTCGCCGACGATGGCGACCGTGGCGGAGTGCAGCAGTTCGGCGACGTCCTGGCCCACGAAGGTGACGCCGAGCAGCACTTCCCGGTCGAGGTCGACGATCGCCCGGGCCTTGCCGACGTAGCCGACGGCGAGCACCGACGCGCCGCCCAGGTTGGCGAGATCGTAATCGAGAATACGGATGCGAAACCCTGCCTTCACCGCGGATGCGGCGGTGTGCCCCACCGAGGCGACTTGCGGGTCGGTGAAGGTCACCTGCGGAACGGCGGCGTGGTCGGCGGTCGCGACGTGGGCGCCCCACGGCGTATCGTCGACCGGTCGGCCGGCCGCCCGGGTGACGATCGCATCGCCGGCGGCCCGCGCCTGGTATTTGCCCTGGTGGGTAAGGAGGGCCCGGTGGTTGACGTCGCCGGTGGCGTAGAGCCAGTCGCCGGCGAGGTCGGGGGAGTCGCCCTGCACGAGCAGGGTATCGTCCACGTCGAGCCAGTCGCCGGCACCGAGTCCGACCGTGTCGAGGCCGAGATCGTCGGTGCGCGCTGTGCGACCGATGGCCACGAGCACCTGATCGGCCGTGACGGTGCTTGCGTCATCGAGAGTGAGGGTGACCGTGCCGTCGTGTTCGCGGTGCGCTGTGGTGGTAGAGCGGCCGATGAGCACGGTCACCCCGTTCTCCTCGAGCGCGGCGGTGACGAGTTCACCGGCGAAAGGTTCCTGCCCGCCGAGCAGGGGGCTGCGGGCGATGACGGTCACCGCCGAGCCGAGCGAGGCGTAGGCGGCGGCCATCTCGGCGGCGACGACGCCGCCGCCGATCACCGCGAGGCGCGGTGGAATCTGCTGGGCGCTCGTGGCCTCGCGGCTGGTCCACGGGTTGACCGCCCGGAGGCCGTCGATGTCGGGCAGCAGCGCCGCCGATCCGGTGCTGACGACGACGGCGTGGGTGGCCGTGAGAACGGTCACCGCGCCATCCGCTGCGGTCACGGTGACTTCTTTGACACCGGTGAGGCGGGCGTGGCCGCGCACGAGGGCGATGCCGGCCGAGTCGAGCCATTTCGCCTGGCCGTCGTCCTTCCAATGGCTGGCAATGGAGTCGCGCTGGCGGAGGGCGGCGCGGGCATCAACGGTTCCGCTGACAGCTTCGGCGGCGCCCGGCACCCGCCGGGCTGCGGCGAGGGCGGCGCCGCTGCGCAGCAGAGCCTTCGATGGCATGCAGGCCCAGTACGAACACTCACCGCCCACCAGGTCGCTTTCGACGACGACCGTGCTCAGGTCGCCCTGGCTGGTGCGGTCCGCGACGTTCTCCCCGACAGCGCCGCCGCCGATCACGATGACGTCGTAACTCTGACTCGACATTGAATCTCCTTCACTGCGGTGGGGGCGCGTTGGGAGCAGCCTAGCCGAGGTTCCGACGTTCGGAGTGTGCTGCCTGGGCGCCCCGGGACCACCTTCGGAAGCCGGGCCCATGATCTAGAGCCTGTTGATTTATGGCTGGAGGTTTTCGGCAGTCAGCAGTGAATTTCGAGGCGGATGCCCGTCGGGTGGTGGTTGAGCAGGCGCGGTGACCGCGTCGAAGGCCGTTTTCGGCGTTCGACGGGGGTGTTGGGGCAGCGTGCGGTGGTCCCGCGGGCCGTTCTAACTCGTGGCGGGAGCTGCGGTGAGGCCGGCGGTGAAGAGTTTCATCAGGTTGGTCGTTAGTGCGGCGAAGTGGACTTCGGCTTGGGCTGCAGCGTGGCCACGGCACGCGAATTGGCGGAGTCCGCGCCGGTCTTTGAGGAAAGCGTTGACCGGTTCGACGAGGACGCCGCGGCGATTGTAGATCTTCTGATTGCCGGGCAGGGCGAGCTTGGTGACCATGGTGTTCACGGCATGCGAGCGGGCTTCGCCCGACTTGGCGTTAATGGTCCCCGCCCAGGCGCCGTCCTTCATCTTTCCGCGGCCCGGAGCGAGGAGCCGGTCGAACCCGGGAGCGTCAACGTTCTCGTTGGAGAGATATCCGTTGTCGGCCACGACCAGTCCAACGTCCAGATCGGTGCGGGATGTTTCCTGCTGGCAGCGCCGCAGGTTGGTTTCCAGGTTGGCCATCATGGGGATGAGTTGGCCTTGATCGTTGGGGGCGGTGACGACGTCAACGGCGATGATGAGTTGGTCGTCGGCGGTGGCCAGTTGGGCGTTATAGCTTTGAACAAACCCGTCGCGGGCGTGCATCAGACGCGAGTCCGGGTCGGTGATATTGCGGCGCAGAAGATACCGTCCGGTGGATTCCGTCTCTCCCGAAAGTTGCCGATCCGCGCGCTCTCTGGCCCGGGCCAGGTTGGCTTCGGCGAACGCGACACCATGAACGGCTTTGTGCCATCGCCCGTTGTTCTCTCTCGGTGGGTAACCGTTGGGCTTGGCGGCGAACCGCGCCCGGGACGCAGCCTGCTTTGCTTCCAGATCGCTCAACCGCTCCTGCGCGCACAGAAGCCGGGTCTGAAGCGCCTCGATCAGAGGATCATTCTCGGCCTTGACCACGGCCTCCAGCTGCGCGATCCCGTCTTGGATGCGCTCGAGCCGGCTCCCACCCGGACCCGGCGGATCCTTCTGCTTCACCGCCGCATCCGTTGTGTCCTCGGTCGCGGAATCGGTTTCCGGCTCTGGCTCGATCGCTGCGCGGATGGTGTCGAGCTCTGCCCGGATTCGAGTGGCTCGATCCGGGCCGGGCTCGAACCCGTCGGGAAGGTCATCGTCGGCCGTCGGAGTGTTCGCGGCGTCTTCGGCCGCATCTGTCGCCGCCGCCTGATCCAGAATCGTCTTCGCCAGGTCGCGCAACTTCTTCAACGACCGGTTCTGGTCCTTCGACGCGTTGGCTTTGATCTTCGTGCCATCGATGGCGATGACCCCGAATTTGCCCAGCCCGCGGCTGACACACAACACGAGGACCTGCGCGAACAGACCCGCCATCGCGCCGCGGTTGCGTTGCCGAAACCGGGCCAAAACGGTGTGGTCAGGCACGTCCTGCCCGCACAACACCCGAAACGCGACGTCCTCGATGCAGGCCCGCTCAATCTGCCGCGACGACGAGATCCCGCGGGCCGACGCGTAAATCCACACCGCCAACAACAGGTCGGGGTTATACCCCCCACGGCCCGTGCCGCCGAGTTTGGTCTTGTCGTGCAAAGCGCTCGTGTCGAGCTGCTTCACGACATCGATCAGGAACCACGCGAGGTGATTCGTCGGCAACCAATCACGCATATCCGGCGGTATCAGAAACGATTGATCACGATCCACCGGACGATAATTCAGGGCCATAAACCATTTTCCCAGACCCCCAAACACACCCCGCAACGACACGCACCCGAGCAAAATTCAATTCAGGAGCGATCCCATTAAGCAACAGGCTCTCTATCGTGGTCCCGCTTTCCGGGCCCGGGCCCGGAAAGTAGAGAGCTCACGGCGGGAGCGGGGCATCCGCTCCCGCGTACTGAATCTGATTTAAATTCAGCTACTGTAGCTCATGCCCGCCCGGACGATAATGCCCGAACAATTACCGGAGGTCTCCATGAACGATGTGCTACCCACGTCTCAGCTCAGGCGCGCTGCCGTTATCTACAACCCCGTGAAGGTCGATATCGACGCGCTTCGGGAAGCCGTGAACACGGAAGCGGCGGCCGCCGGCTGGGCGGAGAGTATCTGGTTTGAGACGTCCGTCGACGACATCGGCCAGGGAGTGACCGCTGAAGCCCTGGCGCGCGGTGTTGACCTGGTGATTGTCGCTGGTGGTGACGGTACGGTGCGAGCGGTCGTCGAGGCCGTCCGTGGGCGAGATGTTCCCGTCGGCCTCTTGCCATCGGGCACGGGCAATCTTCTCGCCCGCAACTTGAAAATGACCCTCAACGACATGCCCGACAGTGTGCGCACCGCCTTTGCGGGCGAGGATCGTGCCATCGATCTGGGCATGATCCGGGTTGAGCGAGCGGACGGCACCCGCGATGAGCACGCATTCGTGGTGATGGCCGGCCTCGGCCTTGACGCGAAGATGATCACCAATACCGACGAGGACCTCAAGAAGAAGGCCGGATGGGTCGCGTACGTGAAAGCACTCGTCGCGTCCTTGCGGGACCCGGAGGAACTCCACCTGCGATTCCGGCTCGATGATCAACCGGTCAAGCGGGCTACGGTGCATACCCTCATCCTCGGCAACTGCGGGTCACTGCCCGCGAACATTCTGCTGATGCCGGAAGCGGTCCTCGACGACGGCCTGTTCGACGTGATGATGACCCGGCCGGGCGGTGCCATGGGCTGGATCCGGGTTTGGGTGAAGATTGCCTGGACCAACGGCATCGTGCGACGGACCAAAGCTGGCCGGGCCATCGCCGGGGAACACAAGAACGACAAGGATCTGCGCTACGAAACCGGTTCGGTGCTGACCGCACGCTTCTCCCGGCCGGAACAGATCGAACTCGATGGTGACGAATTCGGCCACGCCCTCGCCTTCAAAGCCTGGATCGAGCCCGGCCGTCTGCGGGTACGAGTTCCCATCGTGCCCTCATGAACCGTCCGGATCGGGTCAGAATCGACGGGCATGAATTCGGTGTGCAGCATTTTCCGGCGTCGTCGGGAGCGGTCACCACGCCCGTGTTCGTGATCGTGCACGGAATTGGAACCTCGCACCGGTACTCCGTTCCGCTGCAGCGCGCTCTCGCAGCCGGGCACCCCACCTACTTGGTCGACCTGCCGGGCTTTGGGGGCACCAGCACACCGCGACACCGATTGTGGGTTGAGGACTACGCGAACCTGCTCGGCGCTCTTCTGGACACCCTTGGCGTGACGAACAGCGTCGCCATCGGCCACTCGATGGGCGCTCAATTCGTCACCGAACTCGCCGTGCAGCGGCCCGAGCTGGTCTCCCACGTCGTGTTGATCGGACCGGTTACCGACGCGCATCGTCGAACGGCCGTGGCTCAGGCTGTCGACCTCTACCGCGACACGCTCAAAGAACCGGTGCGGGCGAACGCAATGGTTTTCGGCGACTACGCGCGCTGCGGCCCGTGGTGGTACACCAAAACGCTCAGCGCCATGCTCGCTTACGCGACCGACGAGCGCATCGTGCGCTTGGCCGCGCCCGTGCTCGTCGTGCGGGGCAGCGACGACCCGATCGCCCGACAGGGGTGGTGCCGCCACCTGGTTCGCTCTGCACCCCACGGGCGCCTCGTGGAAATTCCGGGACACCGTCACCTCGTGCATTACAGTGCTGCCGATCGTGTTGCGGAGCGAATCGTGGAGTTTGCGGGTGTCGAGCGCGGACTCGTGACGTGACCGCCGGCATCCTCGATTTGGTGTCGTGGGCGCAGGACTATGCCTACGCCGCCGAGAGGCAGCTCCGGGCGTTCACGTCACGCCCGAGCCCTCGTGGCTTTCAGACCGGCACGGCGTGTCCGGTGGTGATCATCCCCGGCGTGTACGAAACCTGGAAATTTCTCCAGCCGCTGATCACGCGGGTGCACGACGCCGGCCACCCCGTGTACGTCGTCGACCGGCTGTCCTGGAATCTCGCATCCGTCCCCGACGCCGCCCGGCACGTGGCGGATCTCATCGCTGCGGAGCGCCTGGAAGACGTCGTTGTGCTCGCGCACAGCAAGGGCGGACTCATCGGAAAATATGTCATGGTCGGGCTCGACGCCGACTCGCGCATCGCGGGCATGATCGCGGTGGCTGCCCCTTTTTCGGGCTCTGCCTACGCTCGGTATATGCTTTCGCCCAGCCTGCGTGCGTTCGCTGCGGGCAACGAACACATCACCGGCCTCAACACGAACACCGAAACGAACCGCCGGATCACCTCAATTTTTGCCCGGTTCGACCCGCACATTCCGGAGGGAAGCGCACTGGCTGGGGCGACCAACATCGAGATTGACACCGGCGGGCACTTTCGTCTTCTCGCCGACGCGCGCGTTGCCGATGCTGTTTTGTCGGCGTTGGCCGGTTTCGGTTGGTCCCGCGACGGCACGAACCCCTCGGTGTCGCCGGGTTCACCTTAGAAAATCGCCGGGCCCATCCTCGGAAAACGGGACCATGATCTATCGTGGTCCCGCTTTCCGGGCCCGGTCCCGGAAAGAGATGGAAGGCTGGACCGGGTCAGCGGCCCAGGAACTCGGCGGGGGTTCGTGTGAGGAAGGACTGCATGCCGATGCGGGAGTCCTCGGTCGCCGCCAGGCGGGCCAGCGCGGGCTGCAGCGCTGCTTCAGCGGATGCCGCCCCCTCCCGCTCGGCCAGCCGCGCGTTGGCGAGGGTGGCCTGCACGGCGAGCGGAGCCTGGGCCGCGATTCTCTCGGCCAGTTCCAGCGCCCGATCGAACTGGGCGCCGTCGGGCACGACCTCCTGCACCAGGCCGAGGCGGTGCGCCTCGGCGGCATCGAACAGGTCGCCGGTGAGCAGCCAGCGCATGGCGTTGCCCCAACCGGCCGCGCGCGGAAACCGAATCGTGGCGCCGCCAAAGGGCAGAATACCGCGGGCCACCTCGATCTGCCCGAACCGGGCCGATTCGGCGGCGACGACGATATCGCTCGCGAGCATCAGCTCGATGCCGAGAGTGAGGCAGGTGCCCTGAACGGCTATGACGACCGGTTTGGTCAGTGCAACGCCATCCACCTGCCACGGATTGATGCCGCCCGCCGGCACCATCTCGAGCCCGTTCGGGCCGAGCCGGGGGCCGATGTCGGCGAGGTCGAGCCCTGCGGTGAAGTGCTCCCCGACCGCGTAGACCAGGCCCACGCGCAGGGCCGGGTCCCGGTCGAGCTCACCGTAGGCGAGGGCCAGCTGCTGAAGCAGCGAGAAATCGGCGGCATTGCGCTTGTCGGGCCGGTTGAGCCCGATGAGCAGAATGTGGCCGCGACGCTCGGTGAGGATGCGGGGCTGGTCGGTCATGGGGCCTCCATTGATCGGTGTGAATTCGTACATTTTTCGGCCGCTCTCGCCCCGCGCGCGTGCATAACTCCTGCAATTCGTTCGGGAGTGCCTCAGAGTTGCCCGGAAAGACGCGGATGTCTTCCCGGCCGGCCAGAAATTGCAAGAGTTATGCGTCATGTCCGGCGTTCCGACTGGCTTGTGCGGGGTGGCCTGACTAGCGGGTGAGCGCTCCGATGATGCGCAGAATGCTCGGCAGATCGTCGGTCGCCGCCTCGGGTGACGCCGGTGCGAACCCGGTGATGGTCGCGCCGGCCACAGTGAACTCGGCGCGCAGCGCGGTGATCGCGCCCCCGAGATCGGCCACGCTCAACCCGAACGGAATCAGGTCGCTCAGGCCCTCGAGCGCCGAGGGGTCGAGCACGTCCAGGTCGATATGCACGAAGACATGCTTCGCGCCCGTCGCCGCGACCGCCGCGACGAGGGCGGCCGGGTCGGCCAGCTCTGAACACGACACGCTCACCAGGCCACGGTCGTGCAGCAGCACGTCTTCGGCGTCGTCGACGTCGCGAATCCCGGCCAGTACGACGTTCTCCAGCGGCACCGTGCTCGCGGCTTTCAGCTCGAGTTCGGCCGGTCCCTCACCGCTGATCGCGCGCAACACCATGCCGCAGAATCCGCCCGATGGCGAGGATTCGGGGGTGTGCAGGTCGGGATGGGCGTCGAACCAGACGACGGCCAGGTCGCCCGGATGCGTGCGCGCCGCCTGTTCAACGGCGGCCAGGGCGATGCCGCAGTCGCCGCCGATGGAGAGTGCCCAGTCGGCGGTGTCCCTGAGAACCTTGGTGTGGCGCTCGCGCACCACTTGGATCGCCGAGAACCGGTGCACCCCGGTATCGAGCGCATCACCGGCCTCGACGGGCACGTCGACCAGGCGGGTGGCAGAGAAGGGCAGGTCGCCCTGAATGGCCGCCGCCCCGTCGACCAGGCGCATCGCGCGCGGAGAAATCGAACCCTGCCATTGCGGCACTACAACGAAGGTGGGAGCCATACCTCAGTATGGCGCAGCGACCGGGCGGGTCAGCATCCGCTTCGCCAGCAGCGAATTTTCTGCGAAGCGGATGCCCGAACCTGTCGGACTCGCCGACTAGCTCTCGATGGCTGCGGTGTTGCCGGCCTTGAGGGCGGCGAGGCGGGCATCCACTTCGGTGAGCTCGCCGAGGTCGTCGAGGCTTTCGAACTGGGCGTCGAGGCTCGACGCGGCCAGTTCCTGGGCGCCGCGTACGCGCGCTTCTTCCCGACGGATCTTGTCTTCGAACCGGTTGACCTCGCTCGTCGGGTCCATCATGTCGATGCTTTTGACGGCGTCCATCACCTGCGCCTGCGCCTGGGCGGTCTTGGAACGCGCGATCAGTTCGGCGCGCTTGTTGGTGAGCTGCACCAGCTTCTCTTTCATGGCGTTCAGGCCGGTCTTGAGCTGGTTGACCACCGCGGTCTGCGCCTGAATCTGCGGTTCGGCGGTCTTCGCTTCCTTCTCCGAGGTGAGCTGNGCGGTCTTCGCTTCCTTCTCCGAGGTGAGCTGGCGACCGAGCGCGACCTTGGCGAGGTTGTCGAACTTGTCGGCGTCGGCGGCATTGCCCGTCAGGCGCAGCTGGTCGGCCTTGCGGCTGGCGGCGAGGGCTTTATCGCCCCACTCCACGGCGGCTTCCTGGTCTTCGCGATGGTCGTCTTCGAGCAGGCGCAGGTTGCCGATGGTCTCGGAGATGGCGCTCTCGGCGTCTGAGATGCTGCTCGAGAAGTCGCGCACCATCTGGTCGAGCATTTTCGCCGGGTCTTCCGCCGAGTCGAGGATGGCGTTGATGTTCGCCTTCGCGAGCTGGGAAATACGGCCGAAGATGGACTGCTTGGTCATTCGGAGGTCCCTTCCATAGGAGTGGTCCTGGCCCAAAAATTTCGCCAGGAAAGTGCGGGTATGTCCAAAGTTTAGGGTCACCGACCGACGCGAGTCTGGGAACCCGAAGAAATACCGCTGAGCAGCATGTTGCCCAGTGTTACAGGGCCACTCGCGTGCTCCCGCCGCGCCGCGCACAATTGATCAGGAACAGCAATTCGATACCGACGGGAGCCGCGCATGAACGAAGAATTCACGAACCGGATGCTCGTCGTCGTCGAGGTCACCACGGCGCGTCCCGATCGCCCCGCCTATCACGCCAAGGTGCAGGTGCTCAACTCTCGAGTGGTCGCCGACGCCGAAACCGCCGGCTGGGCCGTCATCCGCATTGCCGCCGCCGACGTCACCCCCGCCGAACTGCTGCGCCGCACAGCGGATGCCGACGCCCTCGTCATCGTCGGCGGCGAAGACATCACGCCCCGCTTCTACGGCGGCAGCGCCGGCTACGAGGGCGAGACGGCGCACTTCGCCACGGCCGACGAGGGCCAGATTGCTCTCGTGCAGCGCGCCCTCGCCCTCGGCACCCCGCTGCTGGGCATCTGCCGTGGCCTGCAGATCATCAACGTCGCCCTCGGCGGCACCCTCGTTCAGCACATCGACGACGGCATCCACAAGAACATCGACGTGCCGATCGACCAGATCCTCGTCGCTCACGGAGTCTCGCTCGCGGCCGACAGCACGCTCGCGTCAAGTCTGGGTCGGGTCGACATCTCGGTACAAAGCGCCCACCACCAGATCGTTGACCGTCTCGGTGCCAATCTCGTTGCCGCCGCCCACGCCCCCGACGGTCTGATCGAAGCCCTCGAACACGAGAGCGCGCCGATCACCGGAGTGCAGTGGCACCCCGAAGCACCCGATTCCCCCGCCGACCAGCTCGGGCTGCTCCTGGCCGGCCTGACCGCCCAGCACGCCGCCCGCGCCCTGGCCGGGTCCCTCGCTGCCGCCTGACCGGCTGTACGGTACCGCGTCGGAGCGGGTCGCGCCGAAACAGGGATATCCGCTCCTCGCTCAAACATCGCGGGTGCGCAGGAAGACTCCGAGAAAAACGCTCGGAGCCTTCCTGCTTACCCACGAAACTCGCAACCCCGCGGACACCCCTGCCCCGTCGCTCGGATTCCAAGAGTCAAGTGGCGGTGCGGGTTATTCGCGGAGTTGCGAGTTTTGAGGTACTTCGGGGCGTTGCGCATGCTTTTCGCGCAATGCTCCGGAATGCCTATCCCCAGCCGGCCGGCGGGCCATCGATACACGCCCGGGACCGAAAAAGCCCCGACACTTCTCGCCTGGGGGGAGGTGAGAAATATGCCGGGGCCAATCGTTGGAGTGGGGGAACTCCGTGTCCAACCGTACGGGGCACGGCCTGAGAAGAGGCTGACAAATGGTGATCATGGAGTCTACCCCCGGTGTTGGGCACCGCTCTCCCGGCCGGTCGGTTCGTTATGCATCCGTTGTATCCGCGCGTCCGACCGGTTTCCCCGTTCGGGGCGCACCGATCGGCCGCTGTTTTACCTGTTCGTAACATCCCGGTCACGCCCCGACCAATTCAGTTGATTACTCTGAAGCAACAAGATTCACTGACAGTGAACATTAGGAGAGGTCGGGCATGACAAATATTGCAGAGCTGGGGGAGGCGCGACGGGCCCAGGCCCTCGCAGCACCCGAATCGGCCACACTGAGCCCACCGACCCTGCGCGAACTCGCCGAAGCCGACGGCGTGCGCTTCATTCTCGCCGTCTTCGTTGACCTGAACGGCAAGCCGTGCGCCAAGCTCGTACCGACCGCGGCGGCCGACCAGCTCGAAGCCGGCGCCCTCGGCTTCGCCGGCTTCGCGGCCGGCCTGATCGGACAGCAACCGCAGGATCCCGACCTCATCGCCATCCCCGACCTGACCTCGTATGTGCCCATCCCCTTCGTCAAGGAGGGCCTCGGTATCGTGCACTGTGACCCGCACGTGAACGGCGAACCGTGGCCGTACGCCCCGCGGGTCATTCTCAAAAACGCGATCAGTGACCTGGCCCGTCGCAACTTGCAGGCCAAGGTCGGCGCCGAGGTCGAATACTTTCTCGTGCACCGGGACGACGCCGGCGCCATCAGCACCGCCGACCGCCGCGACGACGGTGCGCGCACCTGCTACGACGCCCGCGGCGTGACGCGCATGTACGACCACCTCACCGCGGTGAGCGACGCCATGAACAGCCTCGGCTGGGGCAACTACGCCAACGACCACGAGGATGCCGCCGGCCAGTTCGAGCAGAACTTCGCCTACGACGACGCCCTCATCACCGCCGACCGGGTGGTCACCCTGCGCTACCTGATCAGCGTGCTCGCCGAACAGCGCGGCATGACCGCGACCTTCATGCCCAAACCCTTCGCCAATCGCGCCGGCAGCGGCCTGCACTTTCACCTTTCACTCTGGGCCGACGACGCCCCGGTATTTCCCGACGATCGCGACCGAAGGGGCCTTGGCCTGTCACCGACCGCCTACGCCTTCATCGGCGGCATCCTGGCCCACGCCTCCGGGCTGCAGGCGTTCCTGGCGCCGTCGGTCAACTCCTACAAGCGCCGCGGCGCTTCCACGAGCGCTTCGGGGGCGACCTGGTCGCCGAAAAAGGCCACCTACGGCGGAAACGATCGCACCCACTTCATTCGGGTGCCCGACGAGAAGCGCATCGAGTTGCGCGCCGGCGACGGCTCGGCCAACCCGTACCTCGCGATCGCCGCCACGATCTCGGCCGGCCTGGACGGGCTCGACCAGGCGATCGACCCGGGCGACCCGTGCGGTCCGGGCGAGTCGCGCGCGACCTCCGCCGTGCTGCCCCAGACCCTGCTGCACGCCGTCGAAGCGCTGCGTCGTGACCGGGTGCTGCTCGACTCGTTCGGCATCGAGCATCCGGTCGGGGAGTATTTCGCTCAGGCGAAGGAAGACGAATTTTTGACCTGGCACAACACGGTCACCGATTGGGAGATCAACTCCTACCTCACCGCTTACTAACAGACAGGATTCCCTATGTGTGGCATTGCAGCACTTCAAATTCGCGACGTCGGCCTGCGCGCCAGCCTCGGTGAGCTCATGCACGGCATGCTCTGCGGCATCGTCGACCGCGGCCCCGACTCGGCCGGTCTCGCCATCTACAACGACCCGACCCTCACCCCGGCCGGCACGAGCACCGTCACCGTGCTCAACGCCGAATTGACCCCCGACGCGCTTGCCGCGGCCCTCCGCGACGCGTTGCCGCCCGCGGTCGGGGTCACCGTCACCGTCACCGGATTCGGTGAGACCACCCTCATCAACGCCCAGATCGGCACCGGCGCCCTCGAAGACGCCATCACGAGCATCCTTCCCGGCGTGCAGATCGCCGGCCGCGGCGAGCACGCGGCGGTGCGCAAGGGCACCGGGCATCCGCTCGACCTGGCCGAGCTGTACGACCTGCGCTCGGCGACCGGCAGCCAGGGACTTTCCCACACCCGCATGGCCACCGAGTCGGCCGTGACCGCCGCCGGCTCGCATCCGTTCACCGTCGCCGACGATCTCTGCCTCGTGCACAACGGGTCGTTCAGCAACCACGCCACGATCCGCCGGCAGCTGCGCGCCGAGGGCGTCACCTGTGACAGCGAAAACGACTCGGAGGTCGCCGCCCGCTTCATCGCCTGGTGCCTGGCAGCCGGGGACACCCTCACCACGGCCCTCGAAAAGCTCGGCAGCGTCTTCGACGGGTTCTACACCCTCGTCGTGACGACCGCCACGAGCATGGCGATCGTGCGCGACCCCATCGCGTGCAAGCCGGCCATCATCGCCGAAACGGATGCCTGGGTCGCGATGGCGAGTGAATACCGCTCCCTCGCGCACCTGCCCGGTATTGAATCCGCGCGCATCTTCGAACCCGCTCCCGGCGTCGTCTACACCTGGACCCTCGACTCGACCAAAGAACTGGTGACCCTGTGACCCTCACCCAAGCCCCCGTGCACATCGAGACTGTCGACCTCGCCGCGAGCACCGTGCGCGAACTCAACCAGGCGCTGCACGCCACCGACGACGGCACGAGCTGGGTTGTCGACACCCCGGCCGGGCAGCACAACATCGCCGTCGGCATCGACCGCGACCTCGACCTCGTCGTCAACGGACACGTGGGCTACTACTTCGCCGGCATGCACCAGAAGGGCCGCGTCACCGTGCACGGCAGCGCCGGCGTCGGACTGGCCGAGAACATCATGTCGGGCACGGTGCACGTCACCGGTGACGCCTCCCAGGCAGCCGCGGCCACCGGGCAGGGCGGTCTCGTCATTATCGACGGCAACACCGGCGCTCGCTGCGGCATCTCCATGAAGGGCGTGGACATCGTCGTGGGCGGCGACATCGGCCACGCCTCGGCGTTCATGGCCCAGGCCGGCCGGCTCGTGGTCTGCGGCGACGCCGGAGAGGGCCTCGGCGACTCCATCTACGAAGCCCGCATCTACGTGAAGGGCACGGTCGCCTCCCTCGGCGCCGACTGCGTCGAAAAGCCGCTGCGACCCGAACACCTCGCCGAGCTGGCCGAGCTGCTCACCCTCGCCGGTCGAACGGATGCCCCGACCGACTTTCGCCGCTACGGCTCCGCCCGCACGCTGTACCACTTCGCCGCCGTCAACGCCGCCGCCTACTAAGCGTCGCCGACCCACCCATACGCTCACGAACCCAAGGGACACACCATGACGAACAGCTATGCCAGCCGGGGCCTGCGCGAATCGGCCACCTTCGACCGTGCCACCATCAACGACATCCAGCGGGCCGCCACGACCGGCATCTACGACATTCGCGGCTGGGGCGCCAAGCGGGCCCTGCCGCACTTCGACGACCTGCTCTTCCTCGGCGCGAGCGTGTCCCGGTATCCGCTCGAGGGCTACCGCGAGAAGTGCGGCACCGACGTCACCCTCGGCGGCCGCCACGCGCTCAAGCCGATCACCCTCGACATTCCGATCACCATCGCCGGCATGAGCTTCGGCGCCCTCTCGGCCAACGCCAAGGAGGCCCTCGGCCGTGGCGCCACGGAGGCCGGCACCTCCACCACCACCGGCGACGGCGGCATGACCCCCGAGGAACGCGGGCAGTCCCGCCACCTCGTCTACCAGTACCTGCCATCCCGCTACGGCATGAACCCCGACGACCTGCGCAAAGCGGATGCGATCGAGATCGTGCTCGGACAGGGCGCCAAGCCCGGCGGCGGCGGCATGCTGCTCGGCCAGAAGATTACCGAACGCGTCGCCGGCATGCGCACCCTCCCGGTGGGCATCGACCAGCGGTCGGCCTGCCGGCACCCGGACTGGACCGGCCCGGACGACCTCGCGATCAAGATCGCCGAACTGCGCGAGATCACCGACTGGCACACACCGATCTACGTCAAGGTCGGCGCCTCCCGCCCCTATTACGACACCGCGCTCGCCGTGAAGAGCGGCGCCGACGTGGTCGTGCTCGACGGTATGCAGGGCGGAACCGCCGCCACCCAGCAGGTGTTCATCGAGAACGTCGGCATCCCGATCCTCGCCGCGATCGGCCCGGCGGTCGCCGCGCTGCAGGAACTCGGCGTGCACCGCCAGGTGCAGCTCATCGTCTCCGGCGGCATCCGCAACGGCGCCGACGTGGCCAAAGCCATCGCCCTTGGCGCCGACGCGGTCTCGATCGGCACCGCCGCGCTCATCGCCCTCGGCGACAACGACCCGCGCTACCAGGCCGAATACGAAGCGCTCGGCTCCTCCGCCGGGTTCTACGACGACTTCCAGGATGGCAAGGACCCGGCCGGCATCAGCACCCAGGACCCGATTCTCGCCGCACGGCTCGACCCGATCGCCGGCGGCAAGCGCATCGCCAACTACCTTCGGGTGCTGACCCTCGAAGCGCAGACCATCGCGCGGGCCTGCGGCAAGTCCCACCTGCACCACCTCGAACCCGAAGACCTGGTCGCCCTCACGGTGGAAGCCGCCGCGATGGCCGGGGTGCCCCTCGCCGGCACCAGCTGGATTCCCGGCCGCTGAACCTCCGTTCTCTTCACCGATCGACGACAAGGACACGCTCATGGATACTGGCAATACCGCCTGGCTGCTGACCAGCTCGGCACTCGTGGCACTGATGATTCCCGGCCTCGCCCTGTTCTACGGCGGCATGGTCAGCTCGAAACGCATTCTGAACATGATGATGATGTGCTTCGGCGGCGCCAGCCTCGTCGCCATTCTCTGGGTCATTTTCGGCTACTCGGCCACCTTCGGCGACTCGCTCGGCGACCTCGGACTCCTCGGCGACCCGCTCCAATTCTTCGGCCTCGAAACGATCCTCGCCGACGATCCCGACGCGGCCCTGCCGCTCGCACTGTTCATCGTGTTCCAGCTGTTGTTCGCCGGAGTGACCACCGCCCTCGTGGCCGGGGCCGCGGCCGGCCGCATGAAATTCGGCGCCTGGCTGCTGTTTGCCGGCATCTGGGCCGCGCTGGTCTACTTTCCGGTGGCGCACTGGGTGTTCGCCTTCGACGGCGATAACGTCGTCGGCGGCTGGATCGCCAACGATCTGGGTGCCATCGACTTCGCCGGTGGCACCGCGGTGCACATGAACGCCGGCGTGGCCGCCCTCGCCCTGGCCATCGTGCTCGGCCGCAGCAAGGGCTGGGGCGGGCCGCTCAAGCCGCACAACCGGCCGCTCGTTCTTGTCGGCGCCGGCCTGCTCTGGGTGGGCTGGTACGGTTTCAACGCCGGCTCGGCCCTGAGCGCCGGCAACGCCGCGAGCGTCGTCTTTCTCAACACCACCGTCGCCGCGTGCGCCGGCCTGCTCGGCTGGGCCCTGGTCGACCGGCTCCGGCACGGCTCGGTCACGAGCCTCGGCGCTGCCTCCGGCCTGGTCTCCGCCCTCGTGGCGATCACCCCGGCCTGCGGTGCGGTCAGCCCGATGGGCGCTATCGCCATCGGCGCCATCGCCGGCATCATCTGCTGCCTCGCCGTGGAGTGGAAGTTCACACTCGGCTACGACGACTCCCTCGACGTGGTCGGCGTGCACATGGTCGGTGGCCTGGTCGGTACCCTGTTGATCGGGTTCTTCGCAACGGATGCCGCCCCCAACGGCCAAAGCGGCCTGTTCTACGGTGGCGGCGCACTGCTGCTCGGCATCCAGGCACTCGCCGCCGGCGCCGTGCTGCTGTACTCCTTTGTCGTCACCTGGGTCATCGCCAAGGTGCTCGATCTGACCATCGGACTGCGCATCCCCGAACAGGACGAGGTCGACGGCATCGACCGCCACGCGCACGCCGAAGACGCCTACGACGACGAACCCAGTGACGACCAACCCAGTGACGACCAACCCAGTGACGACCAACCCAGTGACGACCAACCCAGTGACGCCGACCTGGTGTCGGCGCCGTAAGCATCCGTTTCACCCATCAATAACCGAGCAGGAGAACACAGTGGGTCACGCAGTGAGCAGTGCACAGTACGTCGTCATCGGGGCCGGCCTGGCCGGAGCCGCCACCGCCTGGCAGCTCGCCACCCGTGGCCACGAGGTCACCATTCTGGAACGGTCCACCCCCGCCAACGACGCCGGAAGCTCACACGGGTCGGCGCGCATCTTTCGCTATGCCTACCCCGATGCGTTCTACACCGGCCTCGTGCAGCAGGCCAAAGTCGGCTGGGACGAACTGACCCGGCTGGGCGGGCGGGAGCTGATCACTCCCACCGGTTCGGTCGACTACGGAACGCTGCGCGAACCCGAAGCGCTCGCCCGGGTGCTGCAGACCGCCGGCATCGAGCACGAACTGCTCACAGCGGATGCCGCCCGCGAGCGCTGGCCGCAGATCACCTTCGATACCCCGGTGCTCTGGCACCCGGGTGCCGGAGTCATCGACGCCGAGACGGCCGTGACGACCATGGTCGAGCTGGCCCTCGCGGCGGGCGCTCGGCTATACACCGACTGGCCGGTCGCCCGGGTGACTGAAACGGCCACCGGGTACCGGGTGCACAACGATACCGGGGAGGCCGTCGATGCCGAGAACGTGATCGTCAGCGCCGGCGGTTGGCTGCCGAGCCTGCTCGGTGAGCTGCCGCTGCCGAGCGCCTTCCGCGCGCAGATCCCCGAGATCACCGTGATGCAGGAGCAGGCCTATCACTTTCCCTACGCTGACCCCGATACCGCCGGGCACTGGCCGACCTTCATTCACAAGATGGACGGCATGCAGGTGTACGGGCTGCCCGGCGGCCGCGACGCCGCCTTTCGCGGCCAGAAAATCGCCGAATACAACGGTGGCAAACGGCTCGCCTCGGCGGCCGACCAGGACGGCATCATGGGAGCGGCCAACCGGGAACGGGTCGTCGACTATGTGGCCCGCTACCTGCCGGGCCTCGACCCCACGCCGTACGCTGAGACCACCTGCCTGTTCACCAACACGCCGACGGAGGACTTCATCATCGACCGCGTCGATAACATCACCCTGCTCTCGCCGTGCTCCGGCCACGGTGCCAAATTCGCGCCGGTGATCGGCCAGCTCGCGGCCGACCTGGCCACCGGCGTCGGGTCGGTGCCGCCCCAGTTCCAAGCCCGTCCGTGACGGTTTCCGGGCCGACGCACCCGTCGGCGAGCACTCCGGCACCCGCCGACACGGTCGCCGGGCTTCTGGCCGAGATCAGCCGGGTCGGCGCCGATACGCACCGCGGCGGCTACTCCCGGCCGGTTTTCTCCACCGCCGAACTCGACCTGCGCGCCTGGTTCCTCGCCCACGCAGCCAAACGCGGACTCGACGTGGAGACGGACCGAAACGGGGTCATCTGGGCCTGGTGGCACACCCCGGTGGGCGGCACCGCCAACGCCGTCGTCACCGGCAGCCACCTCGACTCTGTCCCCGGCGGCGGCGCCTTCGACGGCCCGCTCGGGGTCGCCTCCGCGCTCGTCGCCCTGGATTTTCTGCAGGCCGAGGGCCTTCGCCCCGAACGCCCGCTCGCCATCGCGGTGTTCCCCGAGGAAGAAGGGTCACGATTCGGCGTGGCCTGCCTCGGTACCCGCGTGCTCACGGGCGCGATCGACGTCAACCTGGCCCGCGGCCTGCGCGACCAGAACGGTGACACCTTCGCCGAGGTGGCCGCCAGAAGCGGCTTCGACCCGACACTTCTCGGACCTGACCCCGAGGCGCTCGCCCGGATCGGCACCTTCATCGAACTGCACGTCGAGCAGGGTCGCGAGCTGATCGACCGCCACCAGGCGGTCGGCATCGGTTCGTCGATTCTCGGCCACGGTCGTTGGCGGCTGAGCGTCACCGGTCAGGGCAACCATGCCGGCACGACGCTCATGACCGACCGGCACGACCCGATGATCGCGGCGGCCGGCATCGTCATGGCCATCCGCGACACCGCCCGCGCCCAGCCGGGGGCTCGGGCCACCGTCGGCCGGCTCGAACCGGTGCCCGGAGGCACGAATGTGATCGCCTCCCGGGTCGACCTGTGGCTCGACGCACGGCACCCCGACGACGCGGTGACGGCATCCGTTGTGGCCACCATTCTGGCCGAGGCCCGCCTGATCGCGGCTGCTGAGGGCTGCACGGTGCAGCTCACCGAGGAGTCGGTCAGCCGCACGGTCAGCTTCGACACGGGCCTGCGCGATCACCTGAGCCTGCTGCTGCCGGATGCGCCGGTGCAGCACACCGGCGCCGGTCACGACGCGGGAATCCTCACCCAATATGTGCCGACCGCGATGCTGTTCGTGCGGAACCCCACCGGGGTGTCGCACTCGCCCGAGGAATATGTCGAGGACGACGACGCCGAGGCCGGCGCTCTTGCCCTCGCCCGCGTGCTGGCCGACCTGTTGGTGCCCACCACCCCCTGATCCCACGCGAAAGCGGGTGAATGGTTACTTCAGGTGAGCTGAAGCAACCATTCACCCGCTTTCGACGAGCGGACAGCCGGCATCAATCGTTCGGGTTGATTGATGTCGTCAGGATTGTGGGGTCAGGCGGCCTGGTGTTTGCCTGCGCTCACCGCACTGGTGGAGTGGGTCCAGGCGAGCAGCTCGGCCTGGGCACGCCGACGGCTTGCGGCAGTCTGTTTGGGGGGTACCGGAACGGTCATTCGTGAGCCGGGGCAATCCTCGGTGGAGTTGGCCAGGGAGTGGTAGGTCGCGAACCGGGTATCGGACGTGATCCACACCATTTGCTGGCATTCTGGGCACTCTGTCTGCAACATTTTCACGATTGTCCGTTCCATCGCCGACTCGGGTTATCGGTTCGATAGCTCCAACCTAGTGGGGATAGACAGGTCGATGTCCTCCCCCGTCGTGGGGACAGCAGTAAACCCGAAACGGTGCTATTTTGCTGCGGGGTCAACGACCGGCGGCGTACCCCTGGGCCCCGCGGGGGTTGGCCGCAGCCTGCAGCAGCCCGCTCTGCGGGTCGCGGGTGACGGCCGAGATGCGGCCGAGCGCCCAGTCACCGGCCCGGGTGATTCGGTGGCCGCGCTGCTCGAGTTCGGCGATGACCGGCTCGCCCAGACGGTCCTCCACGACGGCGCCGCCGGGCTCCCAGGTGCGCGGCCAGAACGAGCCCGCAAATGAGGTGCTGTGAAAGGCGGGCGCATCGATCGCCTGCTGTGGGGTGTAGCCGCCGACGATCGTGCGCAGCAGGTAGAGCAATTGCCACTGGTCCTGCTGGTCGCCGCCGGGGGAGCCGAGCGCCGTCACCGCCTGCCCGTCCTTGAGCACGAGGGTGGGGGTGAGGGTGGTGCGCGGACGCTTGCCGCCGGCCAGGACTGAGGGGGCCCCGGGTTCCAGCCAGGTCATCTGCAGGCGGGAGCCGAGGCAGAATCCCAGCTCGGGAATGGTCGGTGACGACTGCAGCCAGCCGCCTGACGGTGTCGCGGAGATCATGTTGCCCCAGCGGTCGACAACGTCGATATGGCAGGTGTCGCCGCGCAGTTCACCGGTCGAGAGCGTTTCGGCCTCGGCCTCGGCATGTGCGGCGCGAATCGGCGCGGCGACCGTCGGTTCACCGACCGCAGCGGATGCCGCAGCCCCCTGCTTCGCCAGCGCCTCCGTCGTGTACGCGGTGCGCAGGATCGGCAGGTACGGGGTGTGGCCTGGCACGACGCCGGGCCGCAACTCCCATGAAGCCTGCTCGGTGATGAGCGCCCGCCGGATGGCCGCGTACTCGGCCGACAACAGGTATTCCAACGGCACGTCGGCGTCGCCGTAGTACGCTTCCCGGTCGGCGATGGCGAGTTTCTGAGCCTCGAGGATGGTGTGCGCGCCGAGCGCGGTCGACGGGTCCAGCTCAGCGTCGCTGAACCCGTCCAGAATCATCAGGGTCTGCAACAGCGCCGGTCCCTGGCCCCAGGCGCCGGTCTTGGCGATCGTGTGGCCGCGAAATATCACGGTCGTAGCCTCCTCGATGCTCGCTTCGAACCCGGCGAGATCGGCCAGGGTCATCACACCGGCATGGTCGGTGCCCGAGGAATGCCGGTGGGGTGTGCGTGCGAAATCAACGATGGCGCGGGCCACGAACCCCTCCCGCCATTCCCGCCGAACGGCGTCAATGCGCCCCTCCCGGGTGGCGGCGGCCGATTCCGCGCCCACCGCGAGCAGGCGCTCGAGGCTTCTCGCCCACGCCGCATTGGTCACGAGCGAGCCCGCCTCGGGAAGGTGCCCATCCGGCATCCACTGCGCGGCCGAGGTCGGCCAGTGCTCGGCGAACAGCGTCGAAACCGCCGCGATCGTCGCGACGACCCGACCGAGAATCGGATGACCGTCGCGCGCGTACCCGAAGGCGAAGCCGAGCACCTCCGGCAGCTCCCAGGTGCCGTGATCGCGCAGCAGCACGAGCCAGGCGTCGACGGCGCCGGGGACGGCCGCAGCGAGTACGCCCGATCCGGGAACCAGGTCGAGGCCCTCCGACCGGTAGTGCTCGATGGTGGCCGCCTGCGGGGCCGGGCCCTGCCCCATCAGCACGCGCGGGGCATCCGGTTCACGCGCCGTGACGAAGACGCCGGTCAGGTCGCCGCCTGGCCCGTTCAGGTGCGGTTCCACGACGTGCAGCACGAAGGCGCCGGCCACTGCGGCGTCGAACGCGTTGCCGCCTTGCTCGAGCACGGCCTGGGCGCACGCAGTGGCGAGCCAGTGCGTCGAGGCAGTCATGCCGAAGGTTCCCTGCAGGGTCGGACGGGTGGTGAAAGCGTTCGGGGCGGTATAAGTCACTCGTCTAGCCTCGCACGAGGCCTGGAGAAAAGTTGCGGGTGCGTCGGGGGAAAATCGTGCAATGATCAGGCCAACAGGCAGGAGCCACCGGTGAGCAACCCGTCAACTGGCCGATCCGATCGGCTGCGCCAGATCGTGGTGATCAGCAGCGCGACCTTCGCCGTGATCGGAGCGTTCGTGGGGTCGGGCGCCGCGGGGGGAATACCCATCAATGAGGCGTCGGGCGGTGCGCTCGCCGCCGACGCCACCCTGATCGCACCGGGTGGGCCGGCCTTCGCCATCTGGACCCCGATTTACCTCGGTTTGGTCGGCTACGCCGTGTGGCAGGCACTGCCAGCCCAGAAGGCGGATGCCCGCCAGCGGCGGCTCGGCTATCCGATCGCGCTGTCCCTGGTTCTGAACGCTTTCTGGATTCTCAGCGTGCAGTTCGACCTTCTCCCGCTGAGCGTGCCCGTCATCGTCGCCCTGCTCCTGGTGCTGGTGGGATTTTTTCGACTGCTGCGCCGGTCGCCGCCCAGAAATCTCATCGAGGCGATCCTGGTCGACGGAACGATGGGGCTGTACCTGGGCTGGGTCAGTGTTGCGACCGCGGCGAATATTGCGGCCGTGCTCGTGACGGCCGGTTTTACCGGGTTCGGTCTGGATCCGGATCTCTGGGGTGCACTCGTGATCGCGCTGGCCGGTCTGGTCGGTGTCGGTCTTGCCGTCTATGGCCGGGGACGATGGGCACCAACGGTGGCGCTCGTCTGGGGTCTCGCCTGGGTGGCGGTGGCCCGGCTCACCGGCTCGGCCCTGTCAACTCCCACCGCGGTCGCGGCGATTGTCGCCGTGATCGTGATCGTGATCGTGGTCGTCGCAGTCACCATCCGTGCACGCGGGCGGCGGGGCTCGAACTCGACATCTGGAGAGACTCAGCATGAACATTGATTGGGAATTCAACGGCCTGCCACTGCACGTTCTGATCGTGCACGCCGTAGTGATCGTCGTGCCGCTGGCGGCCCTGTGCGCGGTGCTCACCGCCTTCTGGCCGGCGGCTCGGAGGAGGCTGGGCGTTGTGACGCCCCTCGTAGCCCTCGCCGCGCTCGTGCTGGTTCCGATGGCAGTGCAGGCGGGCGAGTGGTTGCAGTCGCGCCTCGTCAACGTCACCCCGCTGCTCGGCACGCACACGTCGCTCGGTAAGACGATGCTCCCGTGGGTGATCGTGCTGTTCCTCGCCGCCGCACTGCAGTGGTTCTGGTACCGCTATGTTGAAGCTGAGGGTGCCCGTTTCTCATCCGCTGTGCCGAGCCACAGGGGGCGCCTCGTGGCGACCATCGTGCTCGACCTGGTCATTCTGGCCGGCGCGATCGGTTCAGTCGTGTTGGTCGCGCTCATCGGGGAGTCGGGGTCGCGAGCCGTGTGGACCGGCCTGTTCACCTCGTGAAAAAGGGGTGCCGCAGCACAGCGCGGCACCCCGTTTCATGTGATGGCCTGGTTCAGGCGCGCTTTCGAGGCGGCTGCGGCTTCTGCACGGCCAGTTCGCCGCCGACGCGACCGCCGAACGGGCGGCCGTGGTCGGCGAACTCCTCGCGGAAGTAGCCCATGCGCCACGGGCCCATTTCGAGCCGCGAACCGGTGCGCAGAATCTGCCCGTTGCCGATGCTGCGGCCGTCTTCGGTGGGCCGGGAACTGCCGGCCACCTCGCCGATCGCGAACAGTCGGTACTCGTCGTTCTCGTCGTGGCGAATCTCGGCGTGCAGGGGCTTCAACCCGGGCAGTTGCAGGTCGGCTTCTGGCGACGAGCCAATCGTGGTCGTGCCAGGCAACAGGTTGAATTCCCGGGGCATCTGCCCATTCCAGTTTTCCGACCCCACGACGAAGATGAGGCGCGGTCGGCCACTTCCCGGCGTGTAGTGCGTCGTGGTGACCTTGCGCCGACTGCGCCGGTCGAAGGTCGGTGCGAGCGGAAACACGGTCGACGGCGGAAGCGGAATGGCCACCGGCATCCGTGCCTGCCCGCGCAGGCGGGCCTGCACGAGCGGACCGAGCGCGTTTCGCGCTCCGAGAACGATGTGCGGCGACCGCGTCACAAGCCGCTGTGTGACGGATGCCTGCACGTCACCCAGGCGGGCGATCAGCCCGACCGGTCCGGTGATGGACACGGTCAGTTTTCGGGCAGCCAGCTCCGCGGCCAGTGCCCGCAACGGTTCCAGATTGAGTGCACGGCCCTGCACGAACATTTCCGGGTTGCTCGTATAGATGGTCACGTCGGTTCCGTCCGCCGTGATCGTGCCCTGCATCGTGTCGGTGGGCCCAAAGGTGTCCCCGGTGGAACCGTCAGAGGAGCCCTCGGACGTGACCGTTGGTTCCTCCAGTGAGAACGCCAGGTCGATGTGCAGGCCGAAGCGAGAAGGCGTGGGCATGCTCGCGGAGGAGCTCATGGTTAGCCGCGGAACGGATCGGAGCCGAGGGATTTCTCGTCGCTCGTGGTGACGCGCAGAGTGCCGTTGAGCTTCCACACGGCGCGGGGTGCATCGGGTCCGATATCGCGGGGAACCTCGACGACCATGTCGATGAAGCTGTAGTTGATGGCGGCGCCCTTGCCGGTGAGATACGACCACATCTCCTGGCCGAGATCGGCCCAATCCTTGATGGTGTGCGCTTCCTCGCTGGCGCTGGTTTCGACGTTTCCCAGGTAAGTCTGTCGTTCGGTCACAGTAGAGTCCTTCTCCGTCACGCGCAGGGGTATTCTCGGGGATTTCAGGAAGATTCCCCCGATCGGATTCGCACCCGGATGGATGCCCGCCGATCTGCCTAGCTTAGGTACCCAGTTGCGACTGGTAAAGACCTTTACCGAACTGCGCGGCGACTATTCGGCGTCGAGGTCGGTTTCCAGAATCTTGACGAGCGAGTCGAGGGCCTCATCGGCGCCCTCTCCGTCGGCCCGCAGCACAACGGTGTCGCCGTTGGAGGCGCCGAGGCTCATGATCGAGAGGATGCTCGACGCATCCATGGCGTCCTCGGCGGGTTCGCCGGCCAGGGCGATGGTGACTTCGAGCGGCAGCTCGCCGACGGCGGCGACGAAAATACCGGCGGGACGGGCGTGCAGGCCGACGCGGCTGGCGATGACGGCGGTTCGTTCAGACATGGGATCCTCCAGGGTGGGCAGAGCGGATGCGGGATGGCCGGTTACAAACCCAGCGTATTGAGTATGGGGAGTTTTTCGCGAACGAGGCGGCGGGCATCCGTTGCTGAATGCGCGGTCAGGGCCAGCGCGGCGAGTTGCTGCGCTTCGGGGAGAGTGACGCTGGCCAGTACGGCGGCGACGGCGGAGAGCGCCCGGGCGGTCATCGACAGCGTCGAGACGCCGAGGCCGACCAGCACGACCGCGAGGGCCGGGTCGGCCGCGGCCTCGCCGCAGACGCCGACCGGCTTGTCGTGGCCCTCGTCGCGTGACCCGGCCACGGTCAGCCGAATCAGCTGCAGCACGGCGGGCTGCCACGGCGTGTTCAGAGCCGCGAGCGGGCCGAGCTGGCGGTCGGCCGCCATGGCGTACTGGGTGAGGTCGTTGGTGCCGAGGCTGACGAAGTTTACGTGTTCGAGAATGCTCGCCGCCGTCAGCGCGGCCGAGGGAACCTCGACCATGACGCCGGGCGTTGTGAGCCCAGCGGCGGCGCAGAGCCCGGCGAAGTGCTTCGCCTCCTCGGCGGTCGAGATCATCGGGGCCATTACCCAGACCTGGGCTTCGGTGCCGTCGGCGGCCTGCGCGATGGCTTCGAGCTGGCGCTCGAGCACACCGGGGGAGGTGAAATCGGTGCGGTAACCGCGCACACCGAGGGCCGGGTTCGGCTCGGAGGCATCCGTCAGGAACGGCAGCGGCTTGTCGGCGCCGGCGTCGAGAGTGCGCACGACGACCTTCTTGCCGGGAAAAGCGTCGAACACGCCGCGGTACGCCTCGACCTGTTCGGCAATGGTGGGCTCCGTGTCACGTTCGAGAAAGCAGAACTCGGTGCGCAGCAGCCCGACACCCTGGGCGCCGGCCGCTGCGGCTTTCACCGCATCCTTGGCACCGCCCACGTTGGAGAGCAAAGGAACGAGGTGGCCGTCTTTCAGCCGCCCGGTGCCGTCGAACACGGCGAGGGCCGCAGTCGTTGTCTCCCACGCCTTGGCGAGGGCGAACTCGTCGGCGCCAGGGTCGACCCGAACGGTTCCGGCAGCCCCGTCGACGAAAACGAGGGTGCCGTCGGTGAGGCCGTCAACCCCGGCGGCGGCGACCACGGCCGGCAAACCGAGGGCACGAGCGATAATGGCCGTGTGTGACTGCGGTCCGCCGCTCGACGTGACGAGAGCGAGCACCTTGGCCGGGTCGAGGGTGGCGGTATCGGCCGGGGCGAGGTCCTCGCCGACCAGAATGAACGGGGTGTCGGAATAGGGGATGCCGGGGGCCGGAACGCCGCGCAGCTCGGCGACGATGCGGCCGCGCACGTCGAGCACGTCGGTCGCGCGCTCGGCCATGTAGCCGCCGAGGTTGTGCAGCATCTCAGCCACCGACGCCGCTGCGTCCCAGATGGCCCGCTCGGCGGAGGCTCCGTTGGTGATGAGCTTGACGGCGGCCTTGACCAGCATCGGGTCGTTCGCCATCAGGGCCGTGGCCTCGAGCACCTCCCGACCGGCGCCCGAGGCGCCGGCCGAGCGGGCCGTGAGGTTGGTCTGCACGGCTTTGGCAGCGGTGCGCAGTGCAGCGGATGCGTCGTCCGGTGCGGTGCCCTCGGCCAGTCGCTCACCCACCGCGGGCTCGCGGACGGGTTTGGGCATCAACAGGATCGAGCCGATGATGCGACCGGGGCTGACGCCGACTCCGGCGAAGGTGCGGCCGGTTTCAGCCTGGTCGGTACTGGCCTTGCCTGACAGCGTCTGCACGATCGTTCTCGATTCCTTCATTCCCAGCGTTCGGCTGGCGTCACTGTACTGCGGAACTGCGGTGCTGGTCTCGGATCAGGCGTTGACGAGAGCGGCCTCCGGTGCATCAACCGGGCGCTTGCGCACCGCGAAGCGCTTCAGGCCGACAACGGCGAACGCCGATACCAGCGTACCGATCACGATCGCGAGCAGGAACAACCAGAAGTTGTCGATGGCGAAGAACACGAACACGCCGCCGTGCGGCGCCTGGCTCGTGACGTTCCAGGCCATCGACAGGCCACCGGTGACGGCGGCACCGAGCATGGCGGCCGGAATCACCCGGAACACGTCGGCGGCGGCGAACGGAATGGCGCCCTCGGTGATGAAGGATGCGCCGAGCAGCCAGGCAGCCTTACCGTTCTCGCGCTCGGTCACGCTGAAAAGCTTCTTGTCGACCACGGTGGCGAGGGCCATCGCGAGCGGCGGCACCATGCCCGCAGCCATGACCGCGGCCATGATCTGCCACGGAGCCTGGTTGGCGAGGGTTGCTGTGCCGAGGCCAGTGACGGCGAAGGCATAGGCGACCTTGTTGACCGGTCCGCCGAGGTCGAAGGCCATCATGAGGCCGAGGATGACACCGAGAATCACAGCGGATGCTCCGGTCATGCCGGTCAGCCAGTCACCCAGCCCGATGGTGAGCAGGGCGATCGGCCCACCGAGCACGATGAACATCAAACCGGAGGCGACGATCGACGCGATGAGGGGAATGATCACGACGGGCATCAGGCTGCGCAGCCAACGCGGAACGTTGAGCTTGGCGAAGCTCGCGGCCACGACACCGGCGAGCAGACCGCCGACGATGCCGCCGAGGAACCCGGCATCCATGAATCCGGCGACGGCGCCGGCGACGAAGCCAGGGGCGATGCCGGGGCGGTCGGCGATGGCGAAGGCGATATAGCCGGCCAGCGCGGGAACCAGGAAACCCATCGACAATTGGCCGATCTTGAAGAAGACGGCCCCGAGGTAGGTGAGGAGACCGCCGTCGGGCAGGTTGAACAGGCTGTTGTCCAGCACGACTTTGTCGGCCACATCCGTGATCTGGTAACCGCCGAGCAGAAAGTCGAGGGCGATGAGCAGGCCTCCGCCGGCGACGAACGGAATCATGTAGCTGACGCCGGTGAGCAGCGCGCGCTTGAGCTTCTGGCCCAGGTGCTCGCTCTTCTCCTCCGACGCGCCACTCTGGTCAGCGGAGCCGCTGACCCGACGGGAGTTCGGGTTGAGCGCGGCGGCGAGGGCTTCCTCGATCAACCGTTCGGGTTCGTCGATGCCGCGCTTGACCGGGGCGTTGATGACGGGCAGGCCGGCAAAGCGTTCCCGACCGCGCACGTCGACGTCGACGGCGAAGATGACGGCGTCGGCCGCGGCGATCACGGCGGGGTCGAGCGGGGTGAGGCCGGCCGAGCCCTGGGTCTCGACCTGCAGGTCGACTCCGACGGCCTTGGCCGCGGCCACGAGGGAGTCGGCCGCCATATAGGTGTGGGCGATTCCGGTCGGGCAGGCGGTGACGGCGACAATGCGCTTCACGCCGCTCGCAGCCGGGCCGGTGCCGGTGTTCGCGTTGTCACTGGCGTTGTCGCTGGCGTGGGCGCCCGCGACAACGGCAGCCGGGGCGACGACTTTGTTCACCAGCTCGACGATCTGCTCTGCGGTCGACGCGGACCGCAGGGCTGCGGTGAAGTCCTTCTTCATGAGCGACCGGGCGAGCTTGGCCAGAATCTTCAGGTGCTCCTGGTCGGCACCGTCGGGCGCGGCGATGAGAAAGACAAGGTCGGCCGGGCCGTCCTTGGATCCGAAATCGACCGGGGTCGACAGGCGGGCCAGCGCGAGGGTGGGTTCGAGCACGGCGGTGGAGCGGCAGTGCGGGATGGCGAGGCCACCCGGAATGCCGGTGGCGGTCTTCGCCTCGCGAGCGAGGGCATCCGCGTAGAGGCTGTCGAATTCGGTCGCGCGGCCGGCCGCGACGACGAGCTCGGCCAGGTGTCGAATGACATCTTTCGGCTCGGTACCGAGATGGGTGTCCAGAGCGACAAGCTCCGGGGTAATCAGTGCACTCACTGGTCATCCTCCTTTGGATGTGTGGCCAGCACCGGCCGGGGGACCGATTCTGGGGCAAGGTCCGTCACAGTGACGGCGCTGGGGTTGGTTTGGTGCAGGGCGGGAACGGTGGAACCGGGCAGGGAGGCTGCGGCGGCGCCGTGAGCGGCGGCCTGGCGCAGGCAGTCGGGGGCGCTCGCGCCGAGGTTGCTTTGCAACAGGTAGCCGGCGAGGGCGGAGTCGCCGGCGCCGACGGTGCTGACGGCGAGCATCGGGGGAGTGGTGGCGAGCCAACTGCCGCCGGCGGTGACGAGCACGGCGCCCTTCGCGCCGAGGGTGGCCAGCACGGCTCCGACGCCGCCGGCGATGAGAACGCGCGCCGCGTCCACGACCAGGTCGGGGTTCGCCTCGAGGGTGTCACCGTCGAAGAGTCCGCTCAGTTCGGCGAGTTCCTCGGCGTTGGGCTTGAGCAGGTCGGGGTGGGCCAGTGCGGCGGCGGCGAGCGGGCCGCCCGAGGAATCCACGGCCACCCGGGGTGCCTGGCTGCCGAGCCGAGCGCGCAGCTCGCGAATGATCCGCGCGTAGAAGTCGTCGGGCACGCCCGGCGGCACCGATCCGGCCAGTACGAGCCAGCTCGCGCCGACCGACTGTTCCAGCACGAGGGCGACGAGGGCATCCTGCTGGGCGAGCGTCAACACCGGACCGGGTTCGTTGAGCTTGGTCGTGGTGCCGTCGGGTTCGGTGATCGCGACGTTGCTGCGGAGCGGTGCTCCGATCGGCAGTCCGAGGTGCGGAATGTGGTGGCTGGTCAGGGCCAGCAGCACCGGGTCGTCGGGGTCTCCGGGCAGAATGGCGAGGCTTTTGATGCCGCTCGCTTCCAGGGCGCGGCAGATGTTGACGCCCTTGCCGCCCGGCTCGCCGTGGGCGGCGACCGCACGCTGTACCTCGCCGCGCTCGAGCGGGCCGGCCAGCTCGATGGTGCGGTCGAGGCTTGGGTTGGGGGTCAGGGTGACGATCATGCGATCACCACGTCGACGTCGGCTGCGGCGAGGGCTGCGGCGAGCTGCGCGGAGGGCGCAGCATCCGTTATCAAAGTGTCGATATCGGCGAGGGCGGCAAAGCAGACGAGCGTCTCCTGGTCGAGCTTGCTGGAATCGGCGAGCACGACGACGCGGCGGGCCGACGTGACGATGGCCGATTTGACGGCCGCTTCAACCGAGTCGGGGGTGCTGAGCCCGAAACTCGCGCTGATGCCGTTGGTGCCGATGAATGCGATGTCGGGGCGGAGCGCCTCGAGCTGCGCGACGGTGCCGGCGCCGACGATGGCACTGGTGAGTCCGCGTACACGCCCACCGAGGATGTGCAGTTGGATCGTCTCGTTGCGGGAGAGCTTGCCGGCGATCGGAACCGCATTGGTGATAACGAGCAGCGAGTCGCCGGTGACGGCTGGCGTCCAGCCGGCGAGACGGTCGGCGAGACGCTCGGTGGTGCTTCCGGCGTCGAGCACGATGGAACCGGTGCGGCTCGCGGGAATCATGCGCATGGCGGCGTCGGCAATGCGCGACTTCTCGTCGAGACGCTGCGTCTGGCGTTCGTCGAGGCTCGGTTCAGACAGGCTCAGGCGGTCGATGGCGACGGCGCCGCCGTGGACGCGGCGCAGCTGGCGGGCGGCTTCGAGGGTGTCGAGGTCGCGGCGGACGGTCTCGGCGGTGATGGCGAATCGCGCGGCGAGGTCGGTCACGGTGACCCGGCCCTGGGTTGCCACGAGCGCGGCGATCAAGAGTTGACGTTCTTCGGCGAACACGATGCCTCCTCGTCGATGAGTGACGTTGTCACAAGAAGTTGTTTCAACTGACTTTAGCTGTGTTTATTTTTGTTTGTCAATAAATAGAAGATAAACAAAGAATAACGGGGCTCGGTCTGCGGTTGGCAGCGGCGGTCAGGTAAAGCGGATGCTGTCGGTCGGCTCTGCCGGTCAGTACTGTCGGTGCATCCCGGTAGCGTCGAGAGCATGAAGATTTTGCACACCTCGGACTGGCACATCGGGCGCACCTTCCACACCCACTCCACGCTTGAGCACCTCGGCATCGTGCTGGACGCCCTGGTGGAGATCGTGCGTGACCGCGGCGTCGACGTGGTGGCCGTGGCGGGCGACGTGTTCGACTCGGCCATACCCTCGAAAGAGGGCTACGCGCTGCTGACCGGCACGCTGCGGCGCCTTAAAGAGGCCGGGGCATCCGTTGTCATGACGAGCGGCAATCACGACTCGGCGACCCGGCTCGGCTTTCAGTCGGAGTGGGCGGCCCTGGCCGGCATTCACGTTGTGACCGGGCCCGAGCAATACCTCGAACCGATCACCATCACCGACGAGCACGGCCCGGTATATTTCTACGGCATTCCCTATCTGGAGCCCGTGCTCATTCGCCATTTGCACCCCGACGTGCCGCTCAAGACGCACGAGCAGGTGCTGAACTTCGCCATGACGCGTATTCGAGCGGATCTGGCACTGCGCAACCTCACCCTCGGTTCCCTATCTGCCCGCGGCGGCCGCAGCGTCGTGCTCTCGCACTGCTTCGCGGCCGGAGTGGCGTCGGCCGCCGAGGCGAGCGATGTCGAGCGCGATATCACCGCCGGCGGGCTCGACGTCGTGCCGCTCGGTGTCTTCGACGGCTGCGACTACGTCGCGCTCGGCCACATTCACGGACGGGCCACCCTGACCGAGCGGGTTCGTTACTCCGGCGCGCCCCTGCACTATTCCTTCTCCGAGGTCGGCAAGCCGCGTGGGGCCTGGCTGGTCGAACTCGGTGCCGCGGGCCTCGGTGCCACTGAAGACGGTACCCACCCGACCGTTGAGTGGATCGACCTGCCCGTGCCACGCCGACTCACGGTGCTCACCGGCGAACTCGCCACGCTGCTCGCCGATGAGACCCTCGCCGGCACCGAGGGCGACTGGGTGAAGGCCATCCTCACCGACCAGGTGCGCCCGCTCGATGCCATGCGATCAATGCAGACCAGATTCGCGCACTGCGTGGCGCTCGAGCACCGGCCGACGATCACGCTCGAAGCGGATGGCTCTACCTACGCCGAGCGGATACGTGCCGCCACCAGTGATGCAGAGATCGTGGCGGGGTTCCTGTCGTTCGTGCGCAACGGGGTCGGGCCCTCCGAATTCGAGAGCGCACTGATCGCGCAGCTGCAAACCGAACAGGGCGCGAAAGAGGCAAACGCATGAAGATCAAGCGCCTGCGTCTGGCCGGGTTCGGCCCCTTCAAGAACGAGCAGATCGTCGATTTCGAGCGGTTCGACTCCGACGGAATCTTTCTCATCACGGGCAAGACCGGCGCCGGCAAGTCCAGCATCCTCGACGCAATCTGTTTCGCCCTCTATGACCAGGTACCGCGTTTCACCGACACCGAGCAGCGGTTGCGCAGCGACTACTGCGAGCCCGATGATCCCACCTTCGTCGAACTCGACTTCAGCCTGCGCGGGCGGGACTACCGGCTGCTGCGCAGCCCGAAATATGAGCGAGCGAAGAAGAACGGTACCGGAACGACCAGCGCGGCGCCGACGGCTGTGCTGCAGCTTCGCCAGGGCGGGGAATGGCGGGGTATTGCGGCCAAGCCCCGAGAAGTCGGCCTCGAACTGAGCACCATCCTGCCCTTGAAGGCCGACCAATTCCTCCAGGTGATCCTGCTCGCTCAAAACCGGTTCCAGTACTTCCTGTTGGCCAAAACCGAGGAACGTCGTGCGGTGCTGCGCACACTGTTTGGAACCACCCGCTTCGAACAGTTGGAGTCCGCGCTGATCACGCGCCGCAAATCTCTCGACGAGAGTCTCGCTGCCGTTCAGCGCGATGTCGCTGAGCATGCCACCGCAGCCATGCACCAGCTGCGACTCTCCGTACTGCCAGTCGAGCCCGACCTCGGCTGGTTTCGGGGCGCACTCGACGGCCTGAATCGCGAGGTCGACCTCGCCGCGCACGACGCGGAAGCCGCGGCGGCGACGCTGGCCGAAGCGACGGTCCAGCACCGAGCGGCCACCGAGACGCAGCGGCGTCAGGCCAGGCGTGCCCTCGCCGAGTCCACTCTGGCGACCCTCGACACCCGGTCTGGCGAGGTCGACGACCAGCGCGATACGCTGCGCCACGCCGCGCGGGCGGCGCGGGTCTGGCCGCACATTCGCGCCAGCCGGGCGGCGACTCTCGCCTGGCAGGCGGCTCTGGCCGACGAGTCCCTGGCCCGGGCGGCCTGGCTTTCGTTCGACGTGTCGTTGCGTGCACATGGTGTCGGTGCACATGGTGGCGGTGCGATTGGTGCCGGTGCACATGGTGGCGGTGCGAGTGGTGCCGGTGCGAACGGTGCCAGCGCGAGCGACGCGGCTGCGCCGGCAGGCTCCGAGTCGGCGCTGGGCCCGATCATGGATGCCCTCGTGAGACGGCTCGGAGCGCTCGCCGAGGTGCTCGAGGAGGAGAAGCGACTTCCGGCCCTTGACCATGAAATCACGACGTTGTTCGATCTGCTCGCCGGTCACACGGATGACCTGAAGCGTGCCCAGCAGCGACTCGATGATCTGCCCCAGCAGATCGATTTCGTCGGCGTGCAGCTCGCGGCAGCGACCGTCACCGCCGCCGGTGAGACCGACGCTGAGGAAGCCGTTCACCGGGCCGACGCCGGGCTCGCGGCCGCCGAAGACGTCGTGTTCCTACTGGCCGGGTTGATCGGGGCGAACGAGCACCTGCTGGGCCGCAGTCGCGATAATGCGGCGGCCGCCATCGACTACGAGGTGCTCGTGGCCCGGCGCATTGCCGGGCAGGCGTCGGAACTTGCCGGGTACCTCGTGGATGGTGCCGCGTGTGCGGTCTGCGGGTCCATCGAACACCCCGCACCGGCGGCAGCCCAGGAGGGGCTGGTGACTGCGGCCGACCTCAGTACGGCCCGTGACCAGCTGCAGGAATGGCAGCAGCAACTGGCCGACGCCCAGGAGACCGCGGCCGCCCTCACGAATCGGCTCGCGCAGGCGCAGGCGCTGGCCGGGCAACGCAGTGTCGATGAGTTTCGTGCTGACCGCGCTGCCGCGGCCACTCGGTTGGCGACCGCACGCACGGCGGCCGGTCTGGTCGAGGGGCTTCGGCAGAATCAGGCCGACCTCCGGCACGGCCTGACCCTGGCCCAGGCAGCGGTGCTGGCCGCCCGAGTGTCACGCGATTCCGCGTCCGACACGCACAGCGTGCGCTCCGGGCTGCGCGACCTGCTCGCTGCACGCGTGGGAGCGCAGCGCGGCGAGTGCGACAGCGTGACCGACCAGGTTCTCGCCCTGCAGCAGCAGCTGGCCTGTGCGCGCGCACTCGACGGCGCGCAAGATCTCAGCCGGCAACGCGCCGCGGCCACCGATGCCGCAACTCGCCAGCGTGACGGTCAGCTGGAGGAAGAAGGCTTCGACGACGAGCAGACGGCCGTCGCGGCGCGGCGGGATGAGAGGGAGATCGCACGCTTAGAGACCGTCGTGCGCTCCTATGACGACGAGCGTGCAGCAGCGCGAGCGGCAGCGGCCCATCCTGAGCTGGTCGATCTTGCGTGGGAACCGGTCGATATCGAGCCGTCCCTGCGGGCGTTCGACTCCGCCAGCAGCGCGCGCGATGCGGCGGTGAGCGCGCACGGCTCGCTCACCGAACGGGCCGGTCAGCTCACGCAACTCGTGCGGCAGGTCACGACGAGATTCGCAGCATCCGCTGACTTATTGAACGTGCACTCCCAGGTGCGTCAGCTGGCCGACGTCATGCAGGGTGACGAACCGAACACCAAGCGGATGCGGTTGGAAACCTACGTGCTGGCCGCCCAGCTGGAAGAGATTGTCGTGGCGGCCAACCTGCGGCTGCGCACGATGACGAGCGGACGCTACGCACTCGAACACGATGACTCCCGGGTGAAGGGTGGCGCGCGCTCCGGTTTGGGCCTGATGATCCGAGACGGGTTCACCGGTCGCGCGCGGGCGACGCACTCGTTGTCGGGAGGTGAGACATTCCTCGCCTCCCTCGCCCTCGCGCTCGGCCTTGCTGAGGTGGTGTCCGGGCAGGCGGGCGGGATCACGCTCGATACCCTGTTCGTTGATGAGGGCTTCGGCTCGCTCGACAGCGAGACCCTCGAGACCGCCATGGGCACCCTCGACACCCTGCGCGCCGGCGGCCGCACGATCGGCCTGATCAGCCACGTCGACTCCATGAAGGAACAGATTCCGGCCACGCTGCGCATCTCGGTGACCGACCAGGGCCACAGCCGAATTGAGGCCGATTCGGCCGGCGCCTGACCCTGGGGGCGGCGGGTGGACTGATGGGGTTGACCGCAGGCATTGCCGATCCGGGGCGAGCCTGTCACCATCGGAACGTTGCCTCAACGAAGCGAGCCGCGCCAGGGAGACCGAATGAAAAAGATCCTCTACATCGACCTCGACAACACCCTCGTCAACGTGCAGTCGGGAATCGACCGACTCACCAACGCCGAGTACATCCGCTACGAGAAGCGGCTCGACGAAGTACCCGGAATTTTCGCCCGGATGGAGCCGATCAGTGGCGCTATCGACGCGTTTCACACTCTCGCCCGCTCGTTCGACACCTACATCCTGTCGATGGCCCCGTGGGGTAACGCGACTGCCTGGCAGCACAAGCTCGAGTGGGTGCAGGAACATCTCGGAGCGGATGTCGGTGGCCCGGCCTACAAACGCCTCATTCTCTCGCACCACAAGCATCTCAACCGGGGCGACTTTTTGGTCGATGACGGGTCGGCCATCGGTGCTGACCGGTTCGAGGGCGAGCTGATCAAGTTTCTGTCCCCGCTCTTTCCTGATTGGAATACGGTGACGCGCTACCTGCTGGAACGCGCCGAGAGCGCACCGCGCCCGGAGTTCTCCTCCCGCTCGCTGCGCCGACGGGCGCTCCACGGTGGCGCGGCGCTGACACCGTGATCGTGAGTTCAAGTGCCCCTAACCTAATTTCGCGATTCTGGTAAGAAAACGAGTGAATTGGGATCTTGATCACGTGCGGGGCATTCGGTATATTCATGGTGCTTAGACCAGTCCGATCGCCCTGCCGACCGGACTGGTCTTTCCATTTCGCGAGCGCGACACCTGAACCTGTGCAATGCGCGCGGGATACCACACTTCGTCCAAATTCTTTGTCTAGGGGTTTACCCACATGTAAATCTGGGGTAATCTCACTTTCAGACAGGCTCGCATCGGTCCCGGAATCCACCCGGACGGGTGCCGGCCACCAGATGATTGGGTGAAGACGATGGTGGAACTGAAGAAGATGACAGAACTGAAATCGGACTTCGTTCCGATGGGCGAAGTCAGCGCTGATGAGCGTTCGCGCATGGCTTTCGGCAAAGCCGGAGTGCACCGCGATGATCGTTACGCCGTCGCCGTGAATGCTGAAGGCGAAATTCTTTTGACCCCGCTCGTGTCCATACCTCGCCGCGAGCTCCTGGTCTGGGACGACGAGGGCATCCGGGCCGCCCTGGTGCGGGCCTCGAACACAGCAGTAAGGAAGAGACCAGCGAGGGTGGCGACTTCAC
This sequence comes from Cryobacterium sp. TMT1-3, assembly GCF_004402315.1. Classification (NCBI taxonomy): domain Bacteria; kingdom Bacillati; phylum Actinomycetota; class Actinomycetes; order Micrococcales; family Microbacteriaceae; genus Cryobacterium; species Cryobacterium sp. TMT1-3. The sequence goes on along the minus strand of NZ_SOFW01000023.1, from coordinate 67,963 downwards.
CCGCTACGCCGATGAGGAGCACGCGGACGACGAGTCTGCCGCATCGGCCGAGCCCCGATCATGAGTTTCACGCTCCTTCTCACGAGAGAAGCAGCATCGGGACTGTCCATCCTCGAAACGAAGCCACAATTGGTGGGCCGTCTCAAACGCGTGCGCACCGCACTCGGTCGGCTTCAATTGAACCCCGACGACCCGGCGTTGCGCTCACACAAGTACGTGTCTCTCGCCGGCAAGAAGGGGGAAGCCGTTTGGGACTCCTACATTGAGCACCGAACGCCTACGGCCGGCCGCATCTACTGGCATTACGGCCCGGGACTCGACCGCATCACCGTGGTGATCATCACGCCGCACCCGTAAGCTTCTCGCCCCGGCTGCTGCGCCCTAGAACGGGTGGAGCAGCCGGTGCAGGAACTGGCGGGTGCGTTCCTGCTTGGGGTTCCGCAGCAGTTGTTTCGGGTCGCCACGCTCGACGATGGTGCCGCCGTCTACGAAGGCTATTTCGTGTGCGACCTCGCGGGCGAATTCGAGTTCGTGGGTGACGATGACCATGCTCCAGCCCTCGTCGGCCAGCTCCTTGATCAGGCGGAGAACATCGCCGACAAGCTCCGGATCGAGGGCCGAGGTCGGCTCGTCGAACAACAGCAGCTGTGGGCGCAGTGCGAGGGCCCGAACGATGCCCACCCGCTGCTGCTGGCCGCCGGAGAGTTCGAACGGGTAGCTGCCCTGCTTGTCGGTCAGGCCGACCCGGTCGAGCAGCGCGAGCGCCTCGGTCGTGACCTCGGCGATCGGGCGACGCTGCACGACGACCGGACCCTCGATCACGTTCTGCAGCACGGTTTTATGCGGAAACAGGTTGTAGTGCTGAAAGACCATGGCCGACCGGTCGCGCAGGCCGGCGAGCTGCTTCGGCGTGGTCTTGGCGGCGAAGTCGATGGTTACCGTGGCGGGCGATGCGGTACCCCGACCGGTAGCCGTGACGGCCCCAGCCCGGTCGCCACTCACCGCAGCGGCGACCTCGATGGTACCGCCGTCGGACAGTTCCAGCCCATTCAGGCAGCGCAAAATCGTGGTCTTGCCGGAGCCGGAGGGGCCGATCAGGGCGAGCACGCGGCCGCGGCCCACGGTGAGGTCCACCGATTCCAGCACCCGGTTGCTGCCGAAACTCTTCCGCAGGCCCCGAACCCGCAGCAGCCAAGCGGATGCGGCGGCATCCCCTTGGCCGGTCGGTCGTGAAAGATCAGCGGGCGACATAACGGTCCAATCGCTTCTCAAGAAAACCCTGCCCGGTGGACAGCACCAGGCAGATGACCCAGTAGATGAGGGCTGCTTCCAAATAGATCAGCATGAATTCCTGACTGAAAGCCGCTATCTGCTGCGCCTCACGAAACAGCTCGGTGACCAGAATCACTGACGCCAGCGAGGTGTCTTTGACGAGGCTGATGAACGTGTTCGACAGCGGCGGCACCGACACCCGGGCCGCCTGCGGCAGGATGATGCGGGTGAGGGCACGGCTGTGCGACATGCCGATCATGTAGGCGGCTTCCCACTGGCCTTTGGGCACCGAGAGAATAGCGGCACGGATGACCTCCGCTGCGTACCCGCCGACATTGATCGAGAAAGCGACGACCGCGCTCGGCCACGGGTCGATCGTCACGCCGACCGAGGGCAGCCCGTAGAAGATCACGAACAGCTGCACAAGCAGCGGAGTACCGCGCACGATCGAGATGTAGCCGCGCGCTATGCCCGACAGCCAGCGCTTCGCCGACAGCCGCATGAGCGCGAGAACGAGCGCGAGCGCGAGACCGATCGCGAACGACATCAGGGCAAGCGGAATCGTGCCGCGTACCGCGCCGTCGAGCATCGGCCAGAGCGAGTCGACGAACAACTCCCAGTCAGGCTGGATCATCAAATGAGCGTCACTGGCTGACGTCGGCGCCGAAGTACTTGTCGGAGAGCTCGGCGAGCGTTCCGTCGCTGCTGAGGGTCGTGAGGGCTTCGCTCACGGCTTCGGCCAGCGCAGTGCCGTCCTTCGCGAAGGCGAAGGCGCTCTCCGAGCGATCCTCGGTTTCGGCGGCGATCTTCAAGTTCTTTGCGCCGGAGGACTTCTGGTAGTCGAGGAAGGTCAGTTTGTCGTTGACCGTGGCATCAACCCGGCCCTGTTCGACCAGGGCGACCGACTGGGCCCAGCCCTCGACGCCTTCGACGGTCGCGCCGCTCTCGGTGGCGAGGGCGTTCCAGTTGCTGGTGAGCGATTGCGCTGTGGTCAGGCCGTCGAGGCTCGCGAACGACGTGATCGACGTGTTGTCGGCGGGAACGACGATGACACCGGTCGAGTAGGTGTACGGCGTGGAGAATTCGTACGCCTCAAGGCGTTCCGGAGTGATCGACACCTGGTTGGCGATGGTGTCCCAGCGGCCCGCGGTGAGGCCGGCGAAGATACCGTCCCACTGGGTTTCTTCGAACACGGCGTCAACGCCGAGTTCGGCGGCGACGGCTCGCGCCACCTCGACGTCATAGCCGGTGAGGTCGCCCGAACCGTCTTTGTGGAACGAGAACGGCCGGTAGGTGCCCTCGGTGCCGATGGTGAGCGTGCCGGAGTCGAGTACGCTGCTCAGCGAGTCGTCGGTGCCGGCCGCGCTCTCAGCGGTCGGGGCGGAGCAGCCGGCGAGGGTGAGCGCAACGACGCTGAGCAGGGCAGCCGGAATGAATCTGAGCTTCATGAAAGAACGCCTAACGATCTAGGTGGAGCGAGCGCGGGTCGTGCGGGTGCTGCCCCAGAGTGTGCGGAGGCCGCGGGTGGCGGCCTACTCAGGGTAACAAGGAGCCGCAAGCCCTAAATATTCCAGTTACGCACTATTTCGGTTATGCACTGTTTTCGGTTAAGCGCGACGAGGAGCTACGAGCGCAGGGCCAGGGTGAACGGCAGCACGGCCGAAGCGCCATGCCGGCGCAGCACGCGGGCCGCCACGGTCAGAGTCCACCGGCTGTCGGCGAGGTCGTCGATGAGCAGGAGGGGGCGCCCGGCGAACGGGGTGAGCGCCGACGCCAGCTCGGGGCCGACGGTGAAGCGGTCCCAAACGCTCGACAGTCGGTAGGCGCTGTTGCCGCCGGGCTCGCCGGTGGGGCCGCCATTCGCCCAGTCGAGTGCGCCGAGCCACGGCAGCCGGCCGACCTCGGCTAGTGAACGGGCCACCGAATTGATGAGAAGCGGATGCCGCCGCGACGGCATCCCGACGATGGCCGCCGGGCGCTCGGCCCACCCCCACTCGGCCAGCACACGCACACAGGCGGCGAGCATGGCGGGCGGGGCTGCGGCATCCGCGTGGCCGGTCGCGAACAGGTCACGCAGGGGACCGCCCCAGCCGAGGTCGGTGAGTCGGGCCAGCGCGCGGCCGGGTTCGGCGCGTTCGGTGAGCGGGATTTTGCCCGTGGCAGCGACGCCGAGGCTGCTCATGCCGGTGGGCCACTGGGCGCGCACCTCGATGGCGACGCCGACCCGGTCGAGCGACTTCGCGGCTGTGACCGCAGCCCCCTCGGCCAGATCACTCGGATACCAGATGCCCTGGCAGTTGTCGCAGCGACCGCAGGCTACGGCGGTGTCGTCATCGAGGGAGCGTTGCAGAAATTCCATGCGGCAGCCGGTGGTGCTTTCAAATTCGAGCATCGCTTGCTGCTCGCCGAGCCGGGCCGCCGCGATGCGTTCGTAGCGTTCTTCGTCGTAGACCCAGGGCTGCCCGGTGGACTGCCAGCCGCCTTTCACCCGGTGCACGGCGCCGTCGACGTCGAGCACCTTCAGCAGCAGTTCGAGCGGCGTGCGCCGAAGGTCGACCCTGGCTTCCAGCGCCGGGGTCGACAGGGGAGCGCCGGCCGCTTCGAGCGCGCCGATCACGGCGAGGGCCTTCGCCTGGTTGGGCATCGAGGCAGTGGCGAAATAGTGCCAGATGGCCTCGTCTTCGGCGCCGGGCAGCAGCAGCACGTCGGCCGAGGCGGTGGCACGGCCGGCGCGACCGACCTGCTGGTAGTAGGCCACCGGGGATGAGGGAGCCCCGAGGTGCAGCACGAAGCCGAGGTCGGGTTTGTCGAACCCCATGCCGAGCGCGCTCGTCGCAATGAGCGCCTTGACCTGGTTGGACTTGAGCAGCCCCTCGGATTCTTCACGTTCGGCCGTGTCGGTCTGCCCGGTATAGGCGCGCACCGCGTGGCCGGCTTCCCGCAGCAGCCGGGCGGTGTCCTCGGCAGCCGCCACGGTGAGGGTGTAGATGATGCCGCTGCCCGGCAGCTCGCCGAGGTGGCTGAGTAGCCAGGCCAGACGGGCGCGCGAATCGGGCAGTCGCAGCACGCCGAGCCGCAGCGAGGAACGAGCGAGCGGGCCGCGAATGGTGACGACCTCGGCCGTGCCCATTGTGCCCACGGTAGCGCCGTCGACACCGGTCGCGACCATGCCGACCTGCTCCGCGACATCCTGCACCACGCGGCTGTTGGCGGTCGCCGTGGTGGCGAGCACGGGAACGCCCGCCGGCATCTGCGCGATCAGCTCGCGCAAGCGGCGGTAGTCCGGGCGAAAATCGTGGCCCCAGTCGGAGATGCAGTGCGCCTCATCGACCACGAGCAAGCCCACCCGAGCGATCAGCGCGGGCAGCTGCTCATCGCGAAAGGACGGGTTGTTCAGTCGCTCCGGCGACACCAGAAGCACATCGACCTCGTCGGCGTCGAGCTGCCGCAGCACGTCGGTCCATTCGTGGGCGTTCGACGAGTTGATCGACACCGCCCGCACGCCGGCGCGGGCCGCGGCGGCGACCTGGTCGCGCATGAGGGCCAGCAGCGGCGAGACCAGAATGGTCGGGCCGGCGCCCTGACGACGCAGCAGCAGGGTGGCCACAAAATACACGGCCGATTTGCCCCACCCGGTGCGCTGCACCACGAGCGCGCGGCGGCGGTGGTCGACGAGGGTTTCGATGGCCTCGTACTGACCGGTATGAAAATCGGCGTCGCCCTGCCCCACCAGGGTGCGCAGAATGGCCAGAGCGGATGCGCGGGTGTCGGTCATCCTTCAAGGGTGCCAGATGCCGCCGACACTCCTATTCGCTGGTCTGGTGATGACGGCAGCAGCGATCGACCCCGCCTGAAATTGGGATTGCTTCGATGGTGTTGATCCCGCTGGGAATACACCCGCCGAACCCATTCGCCAGACACAGCCGCTGAGCCCCGTCGCCGTCGGGGCGGGTTCGCAGTGCGTGTCGCGGGGCATCCGACGCCGTCGAGGGGGATCGCTCAGTAGGCTCGGTGGGTGAACGTGATTCAGGAGATCGAAACGCGACTGCCGGAACAGGCCGTCGTCGGTTTTCGTCGGCTCATCGGGCAGGCGCGGGTCAACGATTCGATCCTGCTGCAGGAGCGCGCCATGGCGCGCATGGTCGCTCCCGCGCAGTGGATACTGACCCGGGTCGGGACCGACGGCATCCGCTTGACCAAAGCCGGGCACCTGCCGCCGGCGGTCGTGCTCGAAGCTTCTGCCGAGCTTGACTGGGGCTGGCCGATGAGCGTCAACCGCGAAGTGCACCTGCGGCCGCTGCAGGAACTGCGCGGGCACCTGCGCGACGTGGGATTGCTGCGGGTCAGTAAGGGGATGCTCGTGCTCACGAGAAAGGGCGCCGCACTGTCCGGCTCGCCCCGCGAGCTCTGGTGGTACCTGGCCCGCAGCATCCACCACAGCCGTACGCCCGCGGTGAGTGACGCCACCCGCCTGCTGCTGTTGTTCGTCGCGACCCGCGGCCTCGCCCGGCGCGAAGACTATCTCACAACCCTGTCGCGCGCGCTGGGCTCGCTTGGCTGGGTGCAGTCGGACGGCCAGGAGCCCACGACGGAGTCGGTCTGGCACCTCGTCGACACCAAGTGGCGCCTGCTCGACCGGCTCGGTGCGTTCGAGCAGACCGAGGCCTGGCACGGGGACCGCGGCACGGTCACCGTCGGTGGCGCCGCCTTCGCGCGCGCCGCGCTGCAGTCCGACGCACCGAACGACTCGCCCGCCGATTTGGACGCACCAGGCGATTTGTAGCACGCGGCCCGCGGCAGCCGCTGCCTCGCGCTGGTGGTTGGATGGATGAATGGATGCCTACACCGCCGATTTCTCCGCCTTTCTGCAAGCGTCACCGTCGTCGTACCACGCCGCCGCCGAGGTAGCTCGGCGGCTCGACGTGGCCGGTTTCACCCGGCTCGAGGAATCGGCGAGTTGGACGACCGACGAGGTCACCGGTCACTACGTCGTGCGAGACGGCGCCGTCATCGCCTGGTCACAGCCGGCTGCCGCCGGTCCCATCACGCCGTTCCGTATCCTCGGCGCCCACACCGACTCCCCGGGTTTCAAACTCAAACCCAAGCCCACGATCGGCGCGTTCGGCTGGCTGCAGGCCGGCGTTGAGGTGTACGGCGGGCCGCTGCTGAATTCCTGGCTGGACCGTGAGCTCGAACTCGCCGGTCGGCTGGTCACCCGGGACGGCACCGAGCACCTCGTGCGCACCGGACCGTTCCTGCGCATTCCGCAACTCGCCGTGCACCTCGACCGTGAGGTGAACAACGCCCTGACTCTCGATCGGCAACGTCATCTCACTCCCGTCTTCGGCGTTGGCGACGCGTCGGAGGCCGACCTGGTGGCCCACCTTGCCGACCTGGCCGGCCTGCAGGCAGCGGATGTCGCGGGTTACGACGTTCTGACGGCTGACACCCAGCCGCCCGCCACCTTCGGTCTCGGCAACGCGCTGTTCGCGGCCGGCCGCCTCGACAATCTTTCCTCCGTCTACGCCGGCCTGCAGGCCCTGATCCAGGCGAGCGAGCAGACCGGCGGCCCGATCAGCGTGCTCGCCGGGTTCGACCACGAAGAACTCGGCTCCCAGTCCCGCTCCGGCGCGAGCGGCCCGCTGCTCGACGACATTCTCACCCGCATTGGTCACGGCCTCGGCGCGACCGGGTCAGAGCATCTGCAGGCCTACGCCGAATCCTGGTGCCTCTCCGCCGACGCCGGTCATGCCGTGCACCCCAACTATCCCGAACGGCACGATCCCACGAACCGGCCCATTCTCGGCGGCGGCCCGCTGCTCAAGATCAACGCCAACCAGCGCTACGCGACGGATGCCCACGGCGCAGCCCTCTGGGCTCGCAGCTGCGCCCAAGCGAACGTCGACTACCAGGAATTCGTCTCGAACAACACGGTTCCCTGCGGTTCGACCATCGGACCGCTGACCGCGACCCGGCTCGGCATTCGCGTCGTCGACGTGGGCGTGCCCTTGTTGTCGATGCACTCCGCCCGTGAACTCTGCCACGTCAACGATCCGCGGGCTCTGAGCGCGGCCGCCAGAGCCTTCTTCGCGCCGGAGGCGTAGCGGTCCGCCCGGGCGGCGTCGGGAAATCAGGCTTCCGGAACCAGCCCGGCGGTGGGGGCGAGTCGCGCGAGCCGCGTGCGGGCGGCATCCTCTGAGGTCGAGGTGGGGCCGAGCAGCGTGCGAACGATACGGAGAACGATCCGGGTACCCCAGATGACGGGCAGACGGGATGGTTTCAGGCCGAGCATGTCGCGATACTCGCGCGGAATCGACGCCACAGCCCCCGCGAACATGATGCGGTAGAACGGCAGCATGCCCCGACTGAGCGGCGGGTAGCGGATGAATCGCACCGCGTCGGCCACGCGGGCGTCACTTTTCAGCGTGCCGGCCCGGCGAAAAGCCTCGAGCTGTGCGGCAAGCTCCGCGGCGGAATGTGGGGCATTCTGCACGCCGATGAGTTCGCCGGCGGTCGCCCATTCGCTGACGTAGCGGTCGGCGCCGCCGGGAATGGCGTCGCCCCAGAGCAGGTGGGATTGCAGGAACGCATCGGTGAAGACGACGTGCACCCACGACAAGAGCTCCGGGTCGCCCGCGGCATAGGGGCGCTCTTCGCCGCGCGCATCAAGGTAGGTTCCGGCCACGCGGTCGTGAAAGTGGGCGACGCGGCCCGATTCGCGCTCGGCGACGACCGTGTCGGCGAAGGTCACCGTGACCAGCCACTGAATCGTGCCGGACAGGCGGCCGAGCGGGTCCTCGTGATAGCGGGACCAATCGTGTACACCGGCCATGGCGCCGGGGTGCAGGGTCTGCATGAGCAGGGCGCGGATGCCGGCGACCATGGTCGCCATTCCGCCGTGTACGGTCCAGGCCGCGCTTCCGGGGCCGAAGTATCCCGCATTGTCGCCGGTCTCGATCTTGTCGACCCAGCCTGGCCGCCCATCGCTGTTCCCTGAGAGCGTCACCAGAAGGTGCGAGCGCCAGCTGTCCGTGAATCTGGTCATTCAAGATGGTAGCTCTGTCTCGCTGGACGCCCGCCGCGAACGGCCTGTTCACCTCCACGATGACGAAGACCAGGCGGCCAACTTCGGATCGGATGGCACCCGACGTAGGCTGATTCGGTACACGAATTCGACCCAGGGGGCGGCACTTGACCGACACAGCACTATGAGCACGTCCACGATGGCCACCGATTCCCCCGCGCCGAGCACCAACAGAAAAGTCATCGCACTCGCCGTCGCCGGCGCTCTGGGCGGCTTTCTGTTCGGATTCGATTCCTCGGTCATCAATGGAGCCGTCAATGCGGTGCAGGAGGAATTCGGGCTGAATGCCACCCTCACCGGGTTCGCCGTGGCCTGCGCCCTGCTCGGCGCCGCGGCGGGCGCCTTCTTCGGCGGCCGCTTCGCAGACCGCTACGGACGCATCCCCATGATGCTGCTCGGCGGCGTGGTGTTCCTGGTCAGCTCGATCGGTTCCGGCTTTTCTTTCGGCGTCGTCGATCTGATCATCTGGAGGGTTGTTGGTGGACTCGGTATCGGACTGGCATCCGTTGTCGCGCCGGCCTATATTGCTGAGATCTCACCGCGTCAGATGCGCGGCCGACTCGGGTCGCTGCAGCAGCTCGCGATCACCCTCGGCATCTTTACTGCTCTGCTCTCCGACGCCGTGTTCGCCGAAAGCGCGGGCGGCGCCGGCAGTGAATTCTGGTTGGGCCTCGAAGCCTGGCGTTGGATGTTCCTGGCCGGCGCCGTGCCGGCCATCGTTTACGGCGGCATCGCCTTCATCCTGCCGGAATCTCCCCGCTTCCTGATTTTGAAAGACAAGGAAGCGGATGCCCGCGCCGTCTTCACTCGGCTCTGGCCGAGTGGTGACGTCGATCGGGAGATTCGCGACATGCGTCGTTCGATCGAGGTCGATGCCCGGTCGCAGAGGGCTGGATCCCTGCGCGGCAGTGCCTTCGGCCTCAAGCCGATCGTCTGGGTCGGCATCATTCTGTCGGTATTCCAGCAGTTCGTCGGCATCAACGTGATCTTCTACTATTCGACCACCCTGTGGGAGGCGGTCGGTTTCGCGGAATCCAACTCGCTGACCATCTCCGTGATCACCTCGGTGACCAATATTCTGGTCACCCTGGTCGCGATCGCCCTGGTCGACCGGATCGGTCGACGACCGATCCTGCTGAGCGGGTCCATCGGAATGACGGTGTCCCTCGCGACGATGGCAGTGGCGTTCAGTCAGTCGGTGACGGTCGGCGGCGAGCTGAGCCTGCCGGGGGCGTGGGCGCCGATCGCCCTGGTCGCCGCGAACCTGTTCGTCATCGCGTTCGGTGCGTCCTGGGGTCCCGTGGTCTGGGTGTTGCTCGGCGAGATGTTCCCCAACTCGATTCGAGCCAAGGCCCTCGGTCTCGCCGCGGCCGCCCAGTGGATCGCCAATTTTCTCATCACCGTCAGCTTCCCGCCGATGGCCGATGCCTCCCTGCCGATCACCTATGGCCTGTACGCCCTGTTCGCCGGGCTCTCCTTCTGGTTCGTGCTGCGCAAGGTGCCCGAAACGAACGGTATGTCGCTTGAAGAAGCTGACACCCTGTTGCCTCCGAAAAATTCAGCTAAAAGAGCCACCGCAGCGAGGTGAGATTTAAGCAGCATTTGGCGATACCCACAAGCCCCCGAACGGGCTATCGCAACACGAGGGGTTTGCGGATAACTTCGCAGAACAAGATTGTGGAGTGTGACCATGCCCGAACGTGGATACGCCGTTATAAGTTTGAAAACCACCGGACTGTTCCCGTACCAGCGGGATCGGGTCGTCGAGGTAGCCGTGGTGCACCTCGACGAGGGTGGTCACCTTTCTGCGCGCTGGCAGACCGTCATCAACCCCGGCAGCAATGCCGGTGACGTGGCGACGCATGGCGTCAGCACTGCCGAGCTGCTGCGAGCGCCGACCTTCGAGCAGGTTGCGCCACGACTGGTCGAGCTGTTGCGCGGCCGGGTGTTGGTGACCCACAACGCTCAGTTCGTCACCGGATTTCTGATGCGTGAATTCGAACTGATCGGCTATGCCCCCGGGCGAGGGCTGGAGGCGGTCTGCACCATGCACCTGGCCCGCAACTACCTGCCGGGAGCAGGCCGACTGCTCATAGACTGCTGCGCGGCCTACGACATCGAGATCGAGCCCGGTCCCGGCGCGCTGGTGCAGGCCGAGGCGTGTGCGAGCCTGTTGGCGGCCTACGTGCACGGCTCACCCAGCGCGGCACCGTGGATCAACGCCCTCGACCGAGCCGAACAGTGCGACTGGCCGACAATCGTGGGTTCGAGCGCGGCCCCGTGGGTGCAGCGCGACCCCTCGATGACGATCGACGTCGTGCCGACGCCGAGTTTCTTGGCCAGGGCGGCCGTGAAGCTCCCCGACTACACCGGCCCGGAGGAACACCTCGACTATCTCGCCCTGCTCGACCTGTGCCTTCTTGATCGCGTCCTTTCGCCGAGCCAGACGCGAGAACTTCACGTTCTCGCCGAATTGAGCGGTATCACAGCGGCAGATCGTGGTGCCCTGCATCATCGGTACTTTGACGACCTCGTGCGCGTGGCCTGGAGCGAAGGCACCCTCCGCGTCGAAGATTCTGCGGACCTGATCGCGGTCGCCCGCATGCTCGATGTCACTCCCGAGGCCACCGCCGCAGTGCTGGCCGCACCCACCACGCCGGCTCGCCCACCGATCTCCTCGATCGATACGGTGCTCCTGGAACACGGTGACATCGTGGTGTTGACCGGTGAGATGGCCCGCGCCCGCTCCGACTGGGGCCGGGAGCTGGTCGCGCGTGGCCTCTCGCTCGGCACCGCGGTCACCCTGCGCACCCGCCTGCTCGTGGCCGCCGATCCGGAGTCGGTGACCGGTAAGACCGGTAAGGCCCGCGACTACGGCATCCCCATTGTCTCCGAATTCGGCCTGCGGTCTCTCATCGGGGTGCGCTGAACGGACGGCTAACGGCGGCGCGCTGCCGCCTTCTCGGCGCAGGCGATGCACAGATCAGCGGCCGGTTTGATCTCCAGTCGCCCGTCCGGGATGCGCTCGCCGCCGCGCACGCACAGACCGTACTTTCCATCGACAATGCGTTGCAGGGCCCGATCGATCGACGCGAGCTCTTCGACGGCTTCGCCCTGGAATCCCGACATGCGTGACCATTCGGTGCGCAGCGAGGAGGCTTCCGCGTCGTGGGCGCCGTCCGCGGAACCGTCACTGCGGGAGCTCTGCACCCCATCGAAGGTGTCGGCGAGGCGCTGGAACTCGACGGTCAGCTCGAGCCGACGTTCCCCGAGTGCGGTCTCGAACACGTGCAATTGGGCGGCGTCAAAGGGAGAAGCGGACATATTCCATGGTCCCACGGCTCAAATCAGGCCGCGGACATACTCTTCGACGGTCACACCGCGGGCTGCAGCCCGCTGAACCAACAGCCGGTGCTCGTCAGCGCTCAATGACAGCGTCACCCGGTGCAGCTCACCGTTGCTGCGAATCACGTCGGGGCCGTGCGGGTCGGTCAGGTCACGATGGTCCTCGCCGATGTCATCGCCGAGGTCGTCGAAGGAGAACAACTCGTCGTGCGCGTAGGCACCGGCCCGTTCGGTGACCCGCTCTGTCGTGAGGGTCGGTGCGCTCTGCCCACCGGATGCTGCCGCCCTGCTCGACGCCACCGGTTCGGGCGAACCCCCGCGAAACCCCGGTCCGGCCGGCGCGGACCGCCCGCGCTGGAACGCCTCGGCCGCACCGCGCGCGCGCACATCGGCGGCCTCGTTGAGCGGATGCCCGACGTGACCCTTCACCCATTCGAACCGGTACCGACGCCCCGCGATGGCCTCGTCGATCTCCTTGAGCAGGTCCAGGTTCATCACGGGCTTGCCGTCACCCTTGCGCCAGCCCTTGGCCTTCCAGCCCTTCATCCACTTGGTCACCGAATTGATCACGTACTGGCTGTCGCACAGGATGAGCAGGTCGTCGTCGAGGTGCGCGGTGGCCCGGAACAGCTCGAGTACGGCCTTCAGCTCGCCCTGGTTGTTGGTGGCGTGCTTCCAGCCGCCGGCCGCCCAACAGGAATCGTCGACGTACCAGGCCCAGCCGGCCGGTCCGGGGTTTCCGAGGGCAGAACCGTCGGCGGCGGCGGTGATCGTCATGTGCGGGCCTTTCAAACAGCGTCCCGTTCGGGCGCAAGGTGTTCCAGTCTGCCACTTCGGGTATCCGCTGCCGGCATCATCGGGCGCAATCGGATTGTGTCCGTCATGTAACAGCGCCCCAACAACCCCCCGAACGGCCTGTGATCATCTGGTGATCGAAAGGTAACGGGTGTCACGGTTGCCGGAAACACACGCTGGCTAACGTCGAAGTCATGGTCAGCCGCTCGGGCTGCCTGCCGTTTCATTTCAAGGGGACTTCGATGACATCCAGCACCGTTGAATCAGCACCGAACCTGATCGACACCGATAGGGCGGTGCTCGTACACCGTGCGGGTCGCTGGATCGACAATTGGAATCCCGAGAACAAGAAACAGTGGGACCGGGGCGGTAAGCTCATCGCCGCCCGCAACCTCAAATGGTCGATCTTCGCTGAGTTCCTCGGTTTTGTGGTCTGGCAGCTGTGGAGCATCGTCGTGGTGTCGCTGCCGGCCGCCGGCTTCACCTTTTCCATCACCGAGGTGTTCTGGCTCATCTCGATGCCGAGCCTCGTCGGCGCGACCCTGCGTTTTCCGTACACCTTCATGGTGCCCAAATTCGGTGGCCGCAACTGGACCATCATCTCGGCCGGGCTGCTGCTGATCCCGTCGATCGCCCTCGGCTTCTGCGTTGGCAACCCCGACACCCCGTTCGGTGTGATGCTGTTCGTCGCCGCCCTGGCCGGTTTCGGCGGCGGCAACTTCGCCAGCTCGATGTCGAACATCACCTATTTCTACCCGCAGAGCCAAAAGGGTTACGCGCTCGGCCTGAACGCCGCCGGCGGCAACCTCGGCGCCTCGATGGCCCAGCTCATCGTGCCGATCGTGATCACCCTCGGCGCCGTCGGAACACTGAACATATCTTTCGCCGGCTGGTTCTGGATCCCGTTCATCCTCGTCGCCATGTGGGGTGCCTGGAAGTATATGGACAACCTCACCAACGCCAAGGCCGACTTCGCCGGGTCGATCGCGGCGATCAAGGAACCGCACTTCTGGATTCTTGCCGTGCTGTACATCGGCACCTTCGGCTCCTTCATCGGCTTCGCGAGCGTGTTCCCCAAGCTCATCGCCGACCAGTTCCCGACCTATTCCACCTTCCAGGTCGCGTCGGCCTCCCTGTCGCTCGCGTTCATCGGTGCCCTCGTCGGTTCGCTGGCCCGCCCGGCCGGCGGTCGCCTGGCCGACCGCTTCGGCGGGGCATCCGTCACGGTCGCTGCTTTCGGCGTGATGGCCGTCGGCGCCCTCGTGGTCGTCGCGGTGCTACCGCTCGGTAACTTCTGGGCGTTCCTCGGCAGCTTTCTGCTCATCTTCGTGGCGACCGGCATCGGCAATGGCTCGACCTACCGCATGATCCCGAGCGTGTTCTCGGCCCGCAGCGGCGTGAAAGACGCCCACCAGAACTCGGGCGACGTCAACACGCAGCGCAAAACAGCCGCAGCCCTCGGCCTCATCTCCGCCGTCGGCGCCTACGGCGGGTTCATCATCCCGCAGGTACTCGGCTTCTCCAAAACCAGCACCGGCGACTATTCCAGCGCCATCTACGCCTTCGCGCTCGCCTACGTGGTCATGATGTGCGTCACCGCCTTCGTCTACCTGCGCCGCGGTTCCTCCGTCGCCGGCCAGAAGATCTAGGCATCCCTTGCCCGGCACCCGAACCCACTGCCCGTACTGCGCCCTGCAGTGCGCGATGATGCTGAACCCCTCTCCAACGGATGCCGACGCGGTGACGGTGGCCGGCCGGGACTTTCCGACCAACCGGGGCGGCCTGTGCAAGAAAGGCTGGACCGCCGCCGAATTGCTCGTCTCCCCGGACCGCATCCTGGAACCGCTGTTGCGGCAGCCCGACGGTTCTTTCGAACCGGCGTCCTGGAGCGATGCACTCGACCTCGTCGCCGCGAAACTGCGCGACATCCGGGCCGAGCACGGGGCCGACGCGGTCGGCGTGTTCGGCGGTGGGGGACTGACCAACGAGAAGGCCTACCAGCTCGGCAAGTTCACCAGGGTGGCGCTCGGTTCGAGCCGCATCGACTACAACGGCCGGTTCTGCATGTCGAGCGCCGCGGCCGCCGGCAACCGGGCGTTCGGCCTCGATCGCGGGCTCCCGTTTCGCGTCCACGATCTCAATACGGCCGACACCATCCTCATTCTCGGCTCCAACGTGGCGCAGACCATGCCGCCGTTCATCGGCCACCTCGAGGGGGCCCGCGCTGCCGGCGGCCTCGTCGTCGTCGACCCGCGCCGCACCGCGACCGCCCGGCTCACCGATAACGGCGCCGGCATGCACGTGCAGCCGACTCCCGGCAGCGACCTCGTGCTGCTGCTCGGCCTGACCCACCTCGTCATCGCCAAGAAACTCACCGACCAGCACTACCTCCACGCCCGCACCACCGGGTTCGACGCGGTACGCCGCAGCGTGAACCAGTGGTGGCCAACCCGCGTGCAGGAACACACCGGCGTTCCGGTCTGGCAGCTGCGCGAACTCGCCCGCCGCCTGGCGGCAGGGGCTGCCCGCGGACAAGCGACCGGCAACGGTACCTACATTCTCACCGGGCGCGGCGTCGAGCAGCACGTCGACGGCACCGACACGGCCACCGCGGCGATCAACCTCAGCCTCGTGCTCGGCCTCGTCGGCACGACGCACTCCGGCTATGGCACCCTCACCGGCCAGGGCAACGGGCAGGGCGGCCGCGAACACGGGCAGAAGTGCGACCAGCTGCCCGGCTACCGCAAGATCAGCGATCCCGCTGCCCGCGCGCACGTCGCCGGGGTCTGGAGCGTCGACCCGGACAGCCTGCCCGGCGTCGGCCTGCCCGCGGTCGAGCTGCTCGGCGCGCTCGGCGAGCCGGGCGGCATCCGCTGCCTGCTCGTGCACGGTTCCAATGTCGTCGTCTCCGCGCCGAACGCGAACCGGGTGCGAGCCGCCCTGAAAACCCTGGATTTTCTGGTCGTGGCCGACTTTTTCTTCTCCGAAACCGCGGTGCTCGCCGACGTGGTGCTGCCGGTGACGCAGTGGGCCGAGGAGGAAGGCACGATGACGTCGCTCGAGGGTCGCGTCATCCGGCGCCGGCTGGCGGTCGCTGCACCCGAGGGTGTGCGCAGCGAACTGTGGATCTGGCAGGAACTCGCCCGCCGCCTCGACTCGGCGTCGACCTTCAGCGCCGAAGCCGGTGAGGTGTTCGATGAACTCTGTCGAGCGTCGGCGGGTGGCCTGGCCGACTATTCCGGGCTCAGCTATGAGCTGCTCGACTCCGAAGAGCCGGCCTTCTGGCCGTATCCCGCAGGGTCCACCGGAACGCCCCGCCTATTTCTTGACCGCTTTGCCCACCCCGACGGCCGCGCCCACCTCGTCGCCGTCCAGGCCCGTCGCCTCGGTGCACCGGCGCAGGTCGACGGCACCCTCACGCTGATCACCGGCCGCCTGCTCGAGCACTACCAAAGCGGCACCCAGACCCGGCGGGTGCGCGAGCTCGCCGACGCCCAGCCGGAGGCCCGACTGCAGCTGCACCCGGCTACCGCTGAGCAGCTCGGCATCATCGACGAGGCCTGGGTCGAGGTCAGCAACGACCGGGGAACGGTGCGCTGCCGGGCCCAGGTGAGCACCGACATCCGCTTTGACACGGTCTTTCTGCCGTTTCACTTTGCCGGCGATCAGCGTGCCAACCTGCTGACGGACGACGAGACCGATCCCGTGAGCGGTATGCCCGAATTCAAGAAGACGACCGTTCGAGTGCGTGCGCTCGTGGAAGCAGGCGCCCATGTCTGAACACCGGAACCCTGAGCACATCGTGCTGGTCGGCTACGGCCCGGTCGGTGCCCGTTTCGTCGACGAGCTGCTGCAGCTTGTGCGGCAGGGCGCGGCGACGCTGACCGTAGTCGGGGCCGAGAGCGCGGACGCCTACAACCGGGTGCTCATCGCCGAATATGCCGTCGGCAACGCCGACCGGGAGAGCCTGGATATCACCGACCCGCTCGCCGCCCGGGAGGCCGGCGTGCACCTGCGCCTGGGCCTGAGCGTCACGGCCATCCTCCGCAGTCGCCGTGCGGTGTCGCTCAGCGATGGCACGCTGTTGCGCTACGACCGGCTCGTGCTCGCCACCGGCGCCCGTGCCAACGTGCCCACCCTCGACGGCGTCACCCGCGTGCGCCGCGATCGCCAGGCGCCGCCAGCGGATGCCGCCACCCTCGACACCAGCGGCGCCCCACTCCCGCGCGGGGTCACCGTGCTGCGTGACCTCGACGATGCGAGGCGGGTGCTCGCGGCCGTGACTGCCGGAGCCCGCATCGTCGTGCTCGGCGCGGGCGTGCTCGGTATGGAGATTGCCCTCGCTGCGGCGACCGCCGGTGCCCAGGCCTGCGTGGTTTATCACGGCGAGATTCCCATGGCACGCAACCTCGACCGCGGCGGCGGCAGCGTGCTCGCGCAGAGCGCCCGCCGGGCCGGCGTGACCATGGTCAACCACTCTCGCGCCGAGAGCCTGCTCTTTCACCAGGACGACGACGGAGTGGACCGGTTCGACGCCCTGATCTGTGCTGACGGCAAGCAGATCCACGGCGACCTGCTGCTGCTCTCCTGCGGTGTCGGCGCCCGTACCGAGCTGGCCCAGTTGGCGGCCCTGCCGGTGTCGACCGGAATCCTGGTCGACGAAAACCTGCAGAGTTGGGGCGACCCGCAGATCTACGCGATCGGCGACTGCGCGCACGTGGCTCCTGCGCCTCGCGCCGGCGATTCCACGGCGCGTCCGACCGGCGGGCCGAGCGGCCTGATCGGTCCGGGCTGGCGCCAGGCCGACTGGCTGGCCGCGCGGTTCACGGCCGAGCTGTTGAACCGGGAGGCGGCGCTGTCGCTGGCGGCGGCGACGCCTGCCGTGGTCATGCTCAAGGCCGAGGGCGTCGATGTCGTGTCGGTCGGCAACACGGCCGCTGACCCGTGGGATGCCGGTCTTGACGAACATGCCGCCGGGTGCTCCGGCGCCCCGGTGCGCGTCGCACAGTGGGCCGACCCCGAAGCCGGTCGTTACGTGAAGATGGTCACCCGCCACGGCATTCTCGAGGGCTTCGTCTGCGTCGGTATGCCGCGCACGGCCGCCGAGCTGACCCTGCTGTTCGAGCGCGGCAGCGAACTGCCGGCCGATCGCTCTGTGTTGCTGCGCTACGACGGACCGGACTATGAGCCATCCGCCGGCAGCGCGTTCGCGCTCGATGCAACCATCTGCTGGTGCAACGGCGTCACCGTCGGCGCCATCACCGAGGCGGCTGAGGCCGGCAACGCCACCGTCGCCTGCATCGGCGCGGCCACCCGAGCCGGCACCGGCTGTGGCGGCTGCACAACGCGCATCGGCGACGTTCTCGAGCATTTCCGGGCAGCGGAATCCACCCCGGGATAGGCATCCGTCTCAGGCTTTTCTCGGGAAAAGGTTACAGCCGGAGCACATGCTGAGCTTTGCCCGGTTGTGTCGGCGGTGCGGCGGTTACACTGCTGCACGACCGACTTGATTCGAGGGAGAATTCGCATGCTTCAAAACCTGACCGGCTGGCACTTTCTGGTCATTCTCGTCGTGATCCTGCTGTTGTTCGGCGCTCCGAAGCTGCCAGGGCTGGCCCGCAGCCTCGGCCAATCCATGAAGATCTTCAAGAGCGAGATCACGCCGGACCGCACCGAGGATCACCCATCCGAGGCCGGCACCGACTCGAGCGGCGCCCCGAACCCGAAGGCCTAGGCCCAGATGGTCGCGCAGGGGGTGCGCAGCGAGAAGAGCACGATGTCGCTTGGGCAGCACCTGCTGGAACTGCGCAAGCGACTGTTCCTGGCGGCGATCGGTATTCTGGTCGGCGCGGTCGCCGGCTGGCTGCTCTCGAGTCTGGTCTGGGATGGTCTGCGTGAACCCATCTACGCCATCGTGCGCGCCCAGAACCGCAACGCGCAAATCAACTATCCCGACATCACGAGTGCTTTCGACCTCAAACTGCGCATCTCGTTCTACGTGGGTTTGATCGTATCGAGCCCGGTGTGGTTGTACCAGATCTTCGCTTTTCTCACCCCGGGGCTCACCCGCCGGGAAAAGCAGTACACCTTCGGTTTCTTCTTCACGGCCGTACCGCTGTTTTTGGCGGGGTGCGCGGCCGGCTGGTACGTGCTGCCGCACGTGGTGGAGCTGATGACGAGTTTTGCGCCGCAACAAGATGCCGCGCTCATCAATGCGCAGAACTATTTCGACTTCGTGCTCAAACTCATGATCGCCATCGGGATAGCGTTCGTGCTGCCGGTGTTCATCGTGCTGCTGAACTTTGCCGGTGTGATCAGCGCCCGCTCCATCATCAAATCCTGGCGGGTGGCCATACTGGTCATCATTTTGTTCACCGCGATCGCGACGCCGGCGGCCGACGTCGTGTCGATGTTCCTGCTCGCCGTTCCCATGGTGGTTCTCTACTTTGCCGCCTACGGCATCGCCGTGCTGCACGATCGTCGGGCCGCACGGCGGATGCCCCCGGTCGGTGTCGACGGTCTGTTGCTCTGACTCCCACGGTCCTTATCGTTTGCTTACGTACTTTGTCCAGTCATTCAGGAGATTGCTTTGCGCGGGTAGGTTGCCGGTGTTACGTCCGACATACCCGGCATATTCGCCCAACGACAGGAGAACAAGGATGTTCGATCAGAGTTTCATTACCAACGCCATCAACCGCAGCGCCGAGAATTCCTCGGACCGGAGAAACTTTCTGCGGGCCGCCGGTGTTGCCGGTTTCGGAGTAGGGGCGGCAGTGCTCGCTTCGGGCGGACCTGCCCTGGCTGCCGAAGCGGCCGCTGTCCCGGCCGCCGCGCCGAGTGACGCATCCATTCTGAACTTCGCCCTCAACCTCGAATACCTTGAGGCCGAGTTCTACCTGCGGGCGACCACCGGCAGTGGGCTGCCCGACAATCTGACCACGGGAACCGGAACCCGAGGCGGCGTGACCGGTGGTCGCATGGTGAACTTCAAGACCGGAATCATCAAAAAGTACGCCGATGAGATCGCCGCCGATGAAAAGGCCCACGTGGCCTTCCTTCGGTCCGCGCTCGGAAGCGTCGCCGTGTCCCGCCCGAAGATCAACCTCGACGCGAGTTTCACCGCCGCCGCGCTGGCGGCCGGGTTGGTCAAGCCGGGTCAGAAATTCGACGTCTACGCGAACGAGGCGAATTTTCTGTTCGGTGCGTTCATCTTCGAGGACGTCGGAGTCACCGCCTACAAGGGCGCGGCACCGCTCATCTCTAACAAGACGTTTTTGGAGGCGGCCGCCGGCCTGCTCGCGGTCGAGGCCTACCACGCCGGAGTCATCCGCAGCACGCTCTACGCGCTCGGAATTGCACTGCCCTCGGTGTACACGACCGCACAAGCCATCTCCGATGTGCGCGACGCCGTCGACGGCAGGGCCGATCTCGACCAGGGCATCGGCAATGCGTCGAGGGCCAACCTCGTGCCGACCGACGCCAACGGCCTGGCCTACAGCCGCAGTGCCGCCCAGGTGCTCAACATCACCTACCTCAATGCGGCGCCGGTGCGCTCCGGTGGGTTCTTCCCGGCCGGAGTGAACGGTGTCATCAACATGAGCGGCGCCAACGGCTAAATTCGGCGTAGCGCGGTACGCGGGGGTTCCAGCCACGCCGAACTCCCGCGTTCCGGCGCGCCACCCGAGCGGTGGACGACGTGAGTGTCCCGCATCCGCTCAACGGTGTTTTACTGGTGCCATGGATGCTGCCACTCAGTCGATGATCGACAACCTGCCCCAGAACACCGGCCGAAGCCTCGCGGACTGGTACACCGTGCTGGGGGCCAGCGGGCTGGCGAAACACACCGAGCTCATGAACCACCTCAAGACCGAGCATGGGCTCAGCCACGGTTTCGCCAACGGCATCGTGCTGCAGTTCCGGGCACGCGACGTCTCGCAGACCGACACGGCGCTCGTGGACGCGCAGTATTCCGGCCCGAAAGCCAGCCTGCGACCGCTCTACGATGCGCTGATCGATGCCGTGAGTCGTTTCGGCTCCGACGTCGAGGTCGCCCCGAAGAAAGCGAGCGTGTCGCTTCGACGCCATAAGCAGTTCGCGCTGATCGAACCGGCCAGCGCCAAACGCCTGCAGCTGGGCATCAATCTGGCGGATGCCGCCCCCACCGACCGCCTGCTCCTGGCCGGCGGAATGTGCACCCACAAGGTGTCGGTGACCGGCCTCGCCGAGGTCGACGCTGAGCTGCTCGGCTGGCTGCGCGCCGCCTACGAGGGCAACTGACGCAGGTCAGCCCGAGACAGACATCGAGATTTCATGCAGTCCGGTGGCACCGTTGGGGGCGACGTCGGCGGTGGCTGACGTCTGAACGAGGCCGGCGGCATCCGTTGCCCGCACCTTGACCGTGTGATCGCCGGCGCTTGCGTCGGTCCAGGTGTACGCCCACTGACGCCAGGTGTCGACCGAGATGGCGTCGGCGAGGGTGGCGTCTCGCCAGGGACCGTCGTCGATCTGCACGGCGACGGCGCTGATGCCGACGTGCTGGGACCAGGCGACGCCGGCGATGACGACCGAGCCTGCAGGAACGGCGATGCCCTCGCGGGGCACATCGATGCGCGAAGATAACTTGACCGGTCCGAGTTCGGACCAGCCGCGCGGAGTCCAGTAGCCCTGCTCTCGGTCGAATCGGGTGAGCTTGAGCTCGACCACCCATTTCGTGGCCGAGACATAGCCGTACAGGCCGGGCACGACCATGCGCACCGGGTAGCCGTGCTCGAGGGGGAGCGGTTCACCGTTCATGCCGACGGCGAGGATGGCGTTGCGGCCGTCGGTGAGCGCCTCGATCGGGGTGCCGGCCGTGAAGCCGTCCTGGCTGGTGGAGAGCACCATGTCGGCACCGCTCGTGGGCCTGGCGCGGGCCAGCAGCTCGCGAATCGGGTAGCCGAGCCAGGTGGCGTTGCCGATCAGGTCGCCGCCGACATAGTTCGACACGCAGGCCAGGGTGGTGGTGCTCTCCTCCAGCGGCAGCGCGAGCAATTCGGCGAAGTCGATCTCGACCTCGTTCTCGACCAGCCCGGTGATGCGCAGCCGCCAGGTGCTCGGGTCGATGCGCGGCACGCTCAGGGCGGTGTCGATGCGGTAGAAGTCGGCGTTGGGGGTGATCAGCGGGGTGATGCCCGCCACGTCCAGGCTCGCCCCGGCCGGTATCGCGGCCTGCCGAACGGATGCCGCGGGCAGGGTGAAGCGCGCGCGTGCGGCATCCGCTGCCCGGGTGGCGGCGGCGCTGAGCTGGCCGCCGGCCAGGGCGAGCAGCCCGACGCCCGCGGTGATGCCGGTGTAGACCAGAAAACGACGGCGGCCTTGCGCAGCCGGTGCCGGGGCATTCGTGGGCAGCCGGGTGGTGAGAAAGGTCAGCGCAATCGCAGCGACGCCCATGGCCACGACGGCGGGGACCGCGTCGAGGGTGGAAGCGCTGGAACGGGACAGCGCCGCGAACAGGGCGATCGCGCCGATGAGTACCACGAGCAGGCGGCCGAATGGCGGGCGTCGGCTCTCGAGGATGCCGGCGAGAGCGGCGACCAGAAGCAGCACGAGCACGATGGTCGCGATCAGCACGATCTTGTCGGCCGTGCCGAACAGGCCGATCACGAAGTCCTTGACGACGGGCGGAACAATGTCGATGACGAGGGCGCCGACGGTGAGTACCGGGCTGGCGCCGGGAGCGAGCCACGCGGCGGCCAATTCGGCCAGGCCGAGACCGGCCAGCGCGGCGGCGAGACCGGCGGCTGCCGGCCGCCAGAGTGCCCGAGGGCGGCGTGGCGAAGCGCTCGCAGCGGTGTCGGGAGTGACATAGACCATTTCGCCAGCCTAGAACCGGCGGCTGGGATTACCACCGGGCCAGGGCGCCCGGTCGGTTTCGTCAGACATCCGTCATATTCTGGCCGCGGGTTTGGTGGCTAAATCAGGAGATCCGCGCTGAAATGACCGATTACTCCGCCTTCGAGCACCTTTCCGAGGGGATTTCCTGAATTGGCCACGGAGGAGGGAGGCGCGGGGGACCATTCTGCGGGCGGGAGCTATAGAAGTAGTGCAGTCTTGAGGGACTATGTCTGTGCTTGAACGCCTCGAAAACGAAACCGACCCCGACGTTCTCTTCGAGGCGTTCGAAAACTGGGCCACCGAGCAGGGTCTGACGCTCTACCCAGCCCAGGAGGAAGCGGTCATCGAGATCGTCTCGGGGGCCAACCTCATTCTGAGCACCCCCACCGGAACCGGCAAGTCGCTCGTGGCCGTCGGCGCGCATTTCGCGGCGCTCTCGGCCGGCAAGCGCAGCTTCTACACCGCACCGATCAAGGCCCTCGTGAGCGAGAAGTTCTTCGCTCTGGTCGAAACCTTCGGTGCCGCGAACGTCGGCATGATGACCGGCGACTCGAGCGTCAACGCCGACGCTCCGATCATCTGCTGCACCGCCGAAATTCTGGCCAACCTCGCCCTGCGAAACGGCGAAGACACCGAGGTCGACCTCGTCGTAATGGACGAGTTTCACTTCTACGGCGACCCCGACCGCGGTTGGGCGTGGCAGGTGCCGCTGCTGCTGTTGCCGCGGGTGCAGTTCATTCTCATGTCAGCCACCCTCGGCGATGTGACGTTCATTAGCGACGACCTCACCCGGCGCACCGGCCGGCCAACGGCCGTGGTCACCGGGGTGGAGCGTCCGGTTCCGCTGAGCTACTACTACGAGCAGACGCCGGTGCACGAAACCGTCGAAGAGCTGCTGCACACCGACAAGGCGCCGGTGTATATCGTGCACTTCTCCCAGGCCGCCGCCCTCGAACGCGCGCAGGCGCTCGCGAGCGCCAAGGTGGCCACCCGCGAACAGCGCGACATCATCGCGGAGCTGATCGGCGAGTTTCGGTTCACGACGAGTTTTGGCAAGACCCTGTCGCGGCTCATCCGCATGGGTATCGGGGTGCACCACGCCGGCATGCTGCCGAAATACCGCCGGCTGGTGGAGCAGCTCGCCCAGCGCGGCTACCTGCGCGTGATCTGCGGCACCGACACCCTCGGCGTCGGCATCAACGTGCCCATCCGCACCGTGCTGTTCACGGCCCTCACCAAGTATGACGGCGTGAAGATGCGTCAGGTGAACGTGCGCGAGTTCCACCAGATTGCCGGACGGGCCGGACGAGCCGGTTACGACACGGCGGGGACCGTGGTCATTCAGGCGCCCGAGCATGAAAGCGACAATCTCAAGGCTATAGAGAAGGCCGGCGACGACCCGAAGAAGAAGCGCAAGATCGTGCGCAAGAAGGCACCGGACGGCTTCGTCTCCTGGGGCGAACCGAGCTTTCGTCGGCTGGTCGATGCCGAGCCCGAGACCCTGTCTTCGAGCATGCAGATGACCGCAGCGATGCTGATCAACGTGATCGGACGCGGCGGCGACGCCTTCGCTCATGTGCACGCGCTCGTGTTCGACAACCATGAACCGTGGCGCCGCCAGCTGGTGTTGGCCCGGCGTGCGCTGGGCATTTACAAGACCCTGCGCGAGGCCGGCATTGTGGAGCAGAGTGCGAGCGGCAGCATCCGCTTGACCGTTGACCTGCAGGCGAACTTTGCGCTGAATCAGCCGCTGTCACCCTTTGCTCTGGCCGCCTTCGAGCTGCTCGACCCGGAATCGCCCACCTACTCGCTCGACATGATCTCGATTCTGGAGTCGACCCTCGACGACCCCCGGCCGGTACTCATGGGGCAGCAATTCGCCGCCAGGGGTGAGGCCGTGAACGCGATGAAGCGTGACGGCATCGAATATGACGAGCGGATGGCGCTGCTCGAGGAGATCACGCACCCCAAGCCGCTCGAAGAGCTGCTGAACTACACGTTCGAGACCTATAAGGCCTCCCAGCCGTGGATCGCCGACTTCGAGCTGCGGCCGAAAGCCGTCGTGCGGGACATGTACGAGCGGGCCATGTCGTTCGGTGAGTTCATCGCGTTCTACAAACTCGCCCGCAGCGAGGGCGTCGTGCTGCGCTACCTGTCCGACGCCTATCGGGCCGCGCGGCAGACCATCCCCGACGAAGCCAAGAACGAAGACCTGCTTGACCTCATCGAGTGGCTCGGCGAACTGGTGCGCCAGGTGGACTCGAGCCTGCTCGACGAGTGGGAGGAACTGCTGCATCCCGACCTCGCCGCGCACGAGGCCGAAGCCCACGCCATTCTGCCGCCACCCCCGCGCCGGCTGACCACCAATGTGCGGGCCTTTCGCATTTTGGTGCGCAACGAACTGTTCCGTCGGGTGCAGCTGGCCGCGCTCGAGCATTACGACGAGCTCGGTGAGCTCGACCGGGAGCACGGTTACTCGGCGGATGTCTGGGCTGACGCCATGGACGGCTACTTCGCCGAGCACGATCAGGTGCTCACGGGTGGCGACGCGCGCAGCTCCGAGCTGCTGATGATTGAGGAGGGTGCCGAGGAGTGGACGGTGCGCCAGATTCTCGACGACCCGGCCGGCGACCACGACTGGGGCATCAGCGCGAGCGTGAACCTCGGCGCGTCCGACGAGCTCGGCGCTGCGGTCGTGCGGGTGACCGGGGTGAACCGGCTCTGAGGCGGCCGCGTGCCCGTGGTCCCGCCTGGTTTGGCAGCCGCTACGGTAATCGGCGTAGCGGCCGCCCAGATCTGGCGCGGTCATCCGCTGTCGGTGTGTCAGCGGGCGGTGGGTTTGCGGCTGCTGTGCACTACCGGCCGGGCGTGCTCAGCGGCGCCGAGGCGTCGGCGGCCCACTCGTTGAGCGAGCCGTCGTAGATCGATACGTGCTCGTTGCCGGCGCGGATGAGTGCGAGGGCGCTCGCGGCGGCGGCGATACCGCCGCCGCAGTACGTCACGAGGTGACCGGATGCCCCGACCGCTGCGACAGCCGGGGCGATCGCCCGGTTGAGCTCGTCCCCGCGCAGGAACGCGTTGGTGGTGGGGTCGACGAGCCCCGCGGCTGGCAGGCTGATGCTGCCGGGAATGTGCCCGGCACGGGGGCGTGCGCCGGCTGTTCCGGCGAATTCGGCCGGCGGCACCGAGCAGACGAGGGCGGCATCCGTTTCACCGGCAACGATCGACTCGATGAAACTCTTGTCGACCCACAGCTCGGGGCGCGGCGTTGTGGTGAAACCGTCGGCAGCGCGCGGGCGCGTGCCGCCGGTGGCGAACGGACGTGTCTCGGCGTGCCACTTGGCGAGTCCGCCGTCGAGCACGGCGACATCGTCGTAGCCGAACGAACGGAACAGCCACCAGATGCGCGCCGCCCACTGGCCGACCACGGCGTCGTAGACGACAACGGTTGTGCTGTTGTCGATACCGACGGATGCCGCGGCCGCCTCGAACAGCTTAGCGCTCGGCCGGGAGAAATCGTAGTCACCGGCGGGGTCGGAGAAGACGTCGATGAGGTCGGCGAACACGGCTCCGGGAATGTGGCCCTTGCTGAGGTAGTCGTCACGCCCGCTGAGGTAGCGTGGCCCCGCTGCGCCGGTCTCGGTCGTGGACGGGGCCAGGGCGAAGACGGTGGCGTCGAGAATGACCAGGTGGTCGGAACCGAGGTGATCGGCCAGCCATTGGGTGGACACGACGGGGGTGGACACGACGGGTGAAGAGAAAACGGGTGAACTCATGATTCAAGGCTAACGGGGGCCACCGACACAGGGCGGAATCGGAACCGGTGCGAGTCATTCGGCGACACACGGCACCGCTGAACCCCACGGCCGGCTACCGGGTCGTGGTCCAGTCCAGGTTGATGATCTGTTTGATGTAGATGTTCTCTCCGAGCCCGGGCACCGAGGGGTTCATGGTCAGCATAAGCTGCACCGGAACATTGAATCGTTGCGCGATGTCGAAGAACGCATCGCCCTCGACGACCGTGTAGGTGAGCAGGGCTCCTGCACCGTCAGCGGTCGTGGTGCCGCGAGCCCCGGGGGTGCTGCCGAGGTCCACGGCCGGTCCCTGCGGCAGCGGCACCGGTTCCGCGTTGGGAACGAGGTCGGGTACGGCCGGGTTCGGAATGAGCGCCGCTTCCTCGGTGGGTGCCGGCGCGGGTGCCGGAGTGGGAGTCGGGCTCGGTGTCGGCGTGGGGGTGACGGTCGGCGTGACGGTCACCGTGACCGCCGGTGCGGGTTCGCCGGCGCAGCCAGCCACGGTCACGAGCAGAAGAGCGGCCACGATGATGCCTGTCGGGCGGCGTGCGAGTGAGCTGCGAATGGTTCGACCCTTCCAGTGAGGCGCGCATCGATGCGCACGTTCAGCCAGCTTAGGCCGCTACGGTGGCGCACCAACCATGTGGACTACCCCTGTTCGGGGGTGCCGGTCAGCACTCGATGACGTTCACGGCGAGACCGCCCTCGCTCGTTTCCTTGTACTTCGTCATCATGTCGAGCCCGGTCTGCCGCATCGTTTCGATGACGGTGTCGAGCGAGACCAGGTGCGTTCCATCACCGTGCAGCGCCAGGCGGGCGGCCGACACCGCGGTCGATGAAGCGATCGCGTTGCGCTCGATGCAGGGCACCTGCACGAGGCCGCCGACCGGGTCGCAGGTGAGCCCGAGATGATGTTCCATGGCGATCTCGGCCGCATTCTCGACCTGTCGCGGGGTGCCGCCGAGCACCGCACAGAGGGCACCGGAGGCCATCGCGCAGGCGGCGCCCACCTCGGCCTGGCAGCCACCCTCGGCCCCGGAGATCGACGCATTGGCCTTGACCAGGGAGCCGATCGCGACGGCCGTGAGCAGGTATCGACGGATGCCGGCGGCATCCGCTCCAGGGACGAAACGCAGGTAATAGTGGCCGACGGCCGGGATGATGCCGGCAGCTCCGTTGGTCGGCGCGGTCACGACCCGGCCGCCGGCCGCGTTCTCCTCGTTCACCGCGAGCGCGAAGGCGTGCAGCCATTCGGTGGAGGTATCGCGGTCGCGCAGCGGCTGGCCGTCATATTCTTCCAGTCGCATACGCACCGCCGCGGCTCGGCGCTTCACCTTGAGGCCGCCCGGCAGTACTCCCGTGCCGGTGAGTCCCGCCTCCACACAGGTGTGCATGGCCTCCCAGATGGCATCGAGCCCCGCATTGAGCGCCAGGGCGCCGTGGATGGCCTCTTCGTTGCGACGGGCGACCTCGCAGATCGCGAGGTTGTGGGCGTCGCACAGCGCGAGCAGTTCGGCGCTGGAATCGTAGGGGAGCGGCTGGACGACGCTCGTTTGCACGCTCGAGCGTTCGGCGCCCCGGCGGATGAACCCGCCTCCGATCGAGAAGAACGTCTCCTCGAGCACGGGGACGGCACCAGGCGCCGCACTGTCGCCGGCCCAGGCGGTGAGCGTGAGCGCGTTGGGGTGGCCTGGCAGCCGGGTGCGTGGCTCGAATCGAACGTCCTGCGCGCTGATGGCGATGCTGTGGCCGCCGAGCAGGGTGAGGGTGGCACCAGCAGTGAGGCCCGACCAGGCACCGCGCACCTCGTTGGGGTCGCAGGTTTCCGGGCAGAGGCCGGTCAGGCCGGCGAGCACGGCATCCGGGGTACCGTGGCCGAGCCCGGTGGAACCCAGCGATCCAAACAGTGAACAGCGGATGCGCTGCACCTCACCCAGGCGGCCGGTTGCCCTGAGATCTTCAGCGAACACCCGGGCAGCACGCATCGGACCCACCGTGTGGGAACTGGACGGACCGATTCCAATGGAGAACAGGTCCAGGGCTGAGACGTACGCTGTCACGGTCCTCATGGTACGGCACCCGGGACGCGAGGAAGGCCGCCTCCCCGGGGGGAAACGGCCTTCTGTACCTACGTGCGTGGTGCTAGTGCGTGCGGAAGCGCTGCACCATAGGGCAGTCGAACGGGTCACGTGCCGCCAGGCCGACCTTGTTGAGGTAGGCGATGACGATGCCGTAGCTCTCGAAGACACCGGTCTCGGTGTACTTCACGTCGTGCGAGAGGCAATATTCCTTGGCGATCTCCTGCGCCTTGCGCAGGTGCGGGCGGGCCATGTTCGGAAACAGGTGGTGCTCGATCTGGTAGTTGAGGCCGCCCATGTAGGTGTCGATGAAGCTGCCACCGCGAATGTTGCGGCTGGTGAGAACCTGGCGGCGCAGAAAGTCGACGCGGCTTTCGGCCGGAAGCTGCGGCATCCCCTTGTGGTTGGGGGCGAAGGATGCGCCCATGTAGACACCGAACACGGCCATCTGCACGCCGATGAAGGCGAACGCCATGCCGAGCGGCAGAAAGTAGAAGATGACGGCGAAGTATGCGGTGATGCGGGTGACGAGCATCGTGATCTCGACCCAGCGTTCGCTGACCTTGTTCTTGCCGAATACGGTCTTGAAACCCTGGATGTGCAGGTTGATGCCTTCGAACATGAGCAGGGGGAAGAACAGATAGCCCTGTTTGCGCGTGACAAAGGAACCCAGCCAGCTGACCTGCTTGGCGTCGTTCTCGGTGAACACGATGAAGTCGGGTTCGATGTCGGGGTCTTTGCCGATGACGTTCGGCTGGGCGTGGTGCCGGCTGTGCTTGGTCATCCACCAGGCGTAGCTGATGCCGACGAACAAATTGGCGAGGATACGGCCGGCACGGTCGTTGGCCTTGCCGGAGGTGAACACGGCACGGTGGGACGCTTCATGGGCCAAAAAGGCGAACTGGGTGAAGATGAGGCCGAGCGCTGCGGCGATGATCAGCTGGTACCAGGTGTCACCGAGCAGAACGAAACCGGCCGCAGCGCCGAGGGTGGCGACCACCAGAATGGAAAAGACCATCCAGTAGAAGCCGGTGCGACGGCCGAGAAGGCCGAGATTACGCACGGTGTGCAGGAGTGCGGAATATTCTGTTGTGGGGTTCTTGGTATCTCCACCCGGCCGGGTCCTGATGATGCGGACCGAGGGTGCGGCTAATGCTTCCGACATGAGGCCTTAGTGGATCGGGACTTCTCAGCCGGGACGTGAGCGATTACTCGTGGAGCAGATATGCGTCAGTCTACGTTCGCGAACGCCGTGAGCGTGTCCAATTCACACGCGTTTCCCAGTCATTATATGCCAAAAATGGAATGTATTTGACCGATCTATCGCCAACTTGGCATCCATATGTGCAGCTGCCAGAACACGAACGGAGTCTGCATTCCGGTCCATACCGGGAAGAAGAATGCCGTGAGTACCAGCGCGATTCCCAGGCCGACGGTCACGGCGGCCAGGGTCCCGACACGTGGCTTGGTGCCAGAATGGTGCACCTGCGAATGTGCTGAGTGCCGTCGTCGCGGTCGTGCCTGATCGGGAATTCGCCCCAGCAGCAGACCCAGAACGAAGGTGAGGCCGAGCAGCAGGTAGGGCTCAAAGGCGATGGTGTAGAACTGGAAAACCGTGCGGTTCAGGTACATCAGCCACGGCAGATAGCCGGCGACCATGCCCATCAGAATGAAACCCACCCGCCATTCCCGGTAGCGGGCGAGCCGGTAGACGAGGTAGAACAGTGCGGCCGTCGCCGCCCACCAGATCAGCGGGTTGCCCACGGAGGTGATGGCCTCCGAGCAGCTCTGAAACTGGCAGCCGAATTCGCCCTGACTGGAACCGCGGTAATACATGCTGGTCGGGCGAATCATGAACAGCCAGGTCAGCGGGTTGGCCTGATACGGATGCGGTGTGGCCAGTCCCACGTGATAGGTGTAGGCGGCTGCCTGGTAATGCCAGAAACTCTGCAGGGTATGGGGGACCCAGGCGAGCGGCCCGGTCCAGGCTGCTCCCGTTGAATCGGCCCACTCCCGGTAGTACCCGCCGCGGGTGACGAACCACCCCGTCCATGACACCAGGAAGGTCGAGGCGGCGACGGGCACGAGAAGGAGGAACGTGGCCGGCGCCTGCTTGAGGATGGCGGCGCTGGCCCAGAACGTGACACCGTTTCGCCGCCGGGCGAGAGCGTCGACGACGACGAGGTAGACGCCGAACGCAGCCAGAAAGTAGATCCCTGACCATTTCACCGAGCTGGTCAGCCCGAACGCGAGGCCGGCGGCGAGCAGCCACGGGCGCCACCACAGCGTGGGGCCCCAGCCGGGATCGACCAGACCGGCCAGTCGGCCGGCGAGTCGGGTCGAGTGCCACTGCCGATCCATCAGCACAGCGCCGACACCGAGCAGCGCGAAGAACATCACGAAGTTGTCCAGCAGGGCCACGCGGCTCATGACGATGGCGTGGCCGTCGATAGCGAGCAGAAAACCGGCGATCAGCCCGAGCAGACGCGACTGGAACAGTTTGCGGGCCACGAGCATGATGAGGATGACCGCGAGCACCCCGACCACGACGGTGGCCAGGCGCCAGCCCCACGGGTTGCCGGGGCCGAGCAGATTCATACCGAGGGCGATGAGCCATTTACCGAGCGGCGGATGCACGACAAAGGACGGATCCGTCGTGAAGATGTCGGTCTGCCCCGCTTCGAACAGCACATTGGCATCGGCGGGCCAGGTCGATTCGTAGCCGTTATTGAAGAGTGACCAGGCGTCTTTCACATAGAAGGTCTCGTCGAACACGAGCGCGTGCGGCACACCGAGGTTCCACAACCGTAATCCGGCGGCCAGCAGAACCACGGCGAGGGGCGCGCCCCAGTTCATCCGGCGAATCCAGCGCATCCGGCGAATCCAGTGCATCCGGCGATTCCCGTGAACCCATCGACTCGTTGCCAGCACCTGACCATCGTACTGAGCGGCGACTGCGAGACTGGACCCATGATCATCCTTGCTGCCACCCCGATCGGAAACCTCGGCGACGCCTCCCGGCGCCTGATCGAGACCCTCACGACCATCACCATCGTGGCCGCCGAGGACACCCGCGTCACCGTGCACCTGCTCAAGGCCCTCGGCATTGAGAACCGGCCCAAACTCATCGCCCTGCACGACCACAACGAACGTGGCAAAGCGACCGAACTGGTTGAACTGGCCCGTGACGTGGACATTCTCGTGCTGAGCGACGCCGGAATGCCGACCGTCTCCGACCCCGGCTTTCACCTGGTGGATGCCGCGGTGGCGGCCGGCGTGCAGGTCACCGCCCTGCCCGGCCCGTCCGCCGTGCTAACCGCCCTCGCTGTCTCCGGGCTGCCGACCGACCGGTTCACCTTCGAAGGGTTCCTGCCGCGTAAGCACGGCGAACGGGTCAAGCTGCTGCGCGACCTCGCCGCCGAACGCCGCACCATGGTGTTCTTCGAATCGCCCAACCGACTGGCCGATTCGCTTCTCGACCTCGCCGCCACGCTCGGCGCCGACCGCCGAGTCGTGGTCTGCCGGGAACTGACCAAGTTCTTCGAAGAGGTCAAACGCGGTACCGCAGCAGAGCTGGCCGAGTGGGCGGCGGCCGGGGTGCGCGGCGAGATCTGCATCGTCGTCGCGGGCGCCCAGGTGCGGGTTCTGGACCTGGCCATGGGCGTGGCTGAGGTACTCGATCTGGTCGCCGGCGGCATCCGTTTGAAGGAGGCTGCTGCCGACGTGTCGGCAGCCAGCGGCCTCGGCAAGCGCGAACTGTACGAGCACGCGCTGCAGGCCAAGACCGGTGCTCCGACGCCGAAACCCGACCGTTCGGCCTTTCCCCTCGGTTGAGACTTCGGCTGATCAGCGCGTAGCCGGGCGAGACGCTCGCCGCTCGCCGCATAAGATGAACGCATGTCCGCAGGCTCTTTCTACATCACCACGCCCATTTTCTACGTGAATGATGTGCCGCACATCGGGCACGCCTACACCGAGGTGGCGGCCGACGTGCTCGCGCGCTGGCACCGGCAGTCCGGCGATGACGCCTGGCTGCTTACCGGCACCGACGAACACGGCCAGAAGATTCTGCGTACCGCGATCGCCAACGGCGTCACGCCCAAGGAATGGGCCGACCGTCTGGTCGAGACCGCGTGGAAGCCGCTGCTGGAAACCGTCAACATCGCCAACGACGACTTCATTCGCACCACCGATGAACGCCACGAGGTGAATGCGCAGAAGTTTCTGCAGCACCTGCACGATGAGGGCCACATCTACACCGGCGAGTACGAGGGCTACTACTGCGTCGGCTGTGAGGAATACAAGCAGACCAGCGACCTCGTCGACGGCGCCGGCGAATACACCGGCCAGCTCGTCTGCGCTATCCACTCCAAGCCGGTCGAGCTGCTGCACGAGAAGAACTATTTCTTCAAGATGAGCGCCTTCGCCGACCGATTGCTTGCCCTCTATGAGGAGAACCCCAACTTCGTGCAGCCGGAAACAGCTCGCAACGAGGTCATGTCCTTCGTCAAGCGCGGCCTCTCCGACCTGTCAATCTCCCGGTCGAGCTTCGACTGGGGCATCAAGGTGCCGTGGGACGAATCGCACGTCGTCTACGTCTGGTTCGACGCGCTGCTCAACTACATCACTGCGGCCGGCTACGGCCAGAACGATGAGGAGTTCGCCAGCCGCTGGCCCGCCACGCACATCGTCGGCAAGGATATTCTGCGCTTTCACGCGGTCATCTGGCCGGCCATGCTCATGGCCGCCGGCATCGCGGTGCCCAAGCAGGTCTTCGGCCACGGCTGGCTGCTCGTCGGCGGCGAGAAGATGAGCAAGTCCAAGCTCACCGGAATCGCCCCGAGCCAGATCACCGACACCTTCGGCTCCGACGCTTTTCGCTACTACTTCATGCGGGCCATCAGCTTCGGCCAGGACGGCTCCTTCAGCTGGGAAGACCTCTCGGCCCGCTACCAGTCCGAGCTCGCTAACGGCTTCGGTAACCTTGCGTCCCGCGTGATCGCCATGGTCCTGCGGTACTGCGACGGCGTCGTGCCCGCTGCGGCTGAGTTCACGGCCGACGACCTGGCCATCCAGGCCACCGAACAGCGCGTGACGGATGCCGCGGCCGCGGCCATCGACAAACTCGCCATCCACGACGCTCTCAGCGAGGTGTGGCAGCTCGTCGACGAGCTCAACGGCTACATCACCCTGCAGGAGCCGTGGGCGCTCGCCAAAAACCCCGAAAGCCGTGACCGTCTCGGCACCGTGCTCTATACCGCGGTGCGCGGCCTGGGCACCCTGGCGGTGCTGCTGTCCCCGGTCATTCCGGTTGCCACCGGCAAGCTCTGGACCGCCCTCGGCGGCGACGGCGCCCTCGCCGACCAGCGTGTCGACCGGGCCTGGGAATGGACCGGCGGCGTCCAGGTGAACGCGCTCGAACCGTTGTTCCCGCGCATCGAATCGATCGTGGAGCCGGCCGATGCCTAACGACCTGTCCGTTCTTGGCGGCGGTGTCGATGGCTACGGCAGCGCCATTCGCAAACGGGAGAACACCCGGGGCCGCGACCTGAGCTATCCGCCGCTGCCGGAGCCGCTCACGGTTCCCGTCTACGACAACCACACCCATCTTGAGATCAGCGACGGTGAGCATCCGCTCAGCTATCGGGAACAGCTCGACCGCGCCTCGAGCGTCGGTGTGCGCGGTGTGATCCAGGTCGGCGGCGACGTTGAAACCTCACGCTGGTCGGCCGCCGCAGCCCTGATCGAGCCGCGCATGCTCGCCGCCGTCGCGATCCACCCCAACGAGGCGCCAGCGCTCGAAGAAGCCGGAACCCTCGACGACGCCCTCGCCGCCATCCACGAACTCGCCGGGCAGCCGCGCGTCGTTGCGGTCGGCGAGACCGGACTCGATTTCTTTCGCACCCCCGAGAACGGCCGCGCCGCCCAGTTTCGTTCGTTCGAAGCGCACATCCGCATCGCCAAGGAGCGGGGCCTCGCCCTGCAGATCCACGACCGCGACGCCCATGAAGCCGTGATCGACACCCTGCTTCGGGTCGGTGCCCCCGAACGCACTGTCTTCCACTGCTTCTCCGGCGACGCCGACATGGCCAGGCTGTGCGCCGATCATGGCTGGTATATGTCCTTCGCCGGCAACGTCACCTTCAACAACGCCGCCAGGCTGCGCGACGCCCTGTCGGCCGCCCCGCGCAACCTGCTGCTGGTTGAAACGGATGCCCCGTTCCTCACTCCGCTGCCCTACCGCGGCCGCCCCAACGCACCGTACCTGCTGCCCAACACGCTGCGCGGCATGGCCGCCCACCTCGAAACGGATGTCTCCCTGCTCTCCGCCCAAATCACCGCCAACACCGAGCTGGTCTACGGCCGCTGGGACGCCGAACCGGTCACCGCCGCCTTCGCCGGCTCGGATGACGATGCCCGTCCCGAGCAGGCCCCCCGCGGCGGGCTCGCATGACCGACGAGGCGGCGGACGCGGTCAAACCCGTTAAAACGCTGCTCGGTCCGGCCGAAATTCGCGACCTCGCCGAGATGCTCGGCGTCAACCCCACCAAGAAGCTCGGTCAGAACTTCGTCATCGACGGCAATACCGTACGGCGCATCGTCAAGGTCGCCCGAGTAGCGCCCGGTGACACCGTCGTCGAGGTTGGTCCTGGCCTCGGCTCGCTCACCCTCGGCATGCTCGAGGTCGGTGCGAGCGTCGTCGCCGTCGAAATCGACGACCGCCTCGCCGAGCAGCTGCCGCTCACCGTCGAACTGATGCAGCCCGGCGCCCGGCTCACGGTCATCCGCGCCGACGCCCTGAAAATCACCGAGCTGCCCGGGGACCCCACCCGTCTCGTGGCCAACCTGCCCTACAACGTCTCGGTGCCGGTGCTGCTCTACCTGCTTGAACACTTCGCGTCGATTCGCGCCGGTGTCGTCATGGTGCAGGCCGAGGTCGGCGAACGCCTCGCCGCCCCGCCCGGAAACAAGATCTACGGCAGCCCGAGCGTGAAAGCGGCCTGGTACGGCGAATTTCGCACCGCCGGCAAGGTCAGCCGCCAGGTGTTCTGGCCGGTTCCGAACGTCGACTCCATCCTCATCGCCTTCGACCGGCGGCCCCAGCCGCTGGAATCCGAAGAGCTGCGGCTGAAGACCTTCGCGCTCGTCGACGCCGCGTTTCAACAGCGGCGCAAGATGCTGCGCCAGTCGCTGTCGGTCGTTCTCGGGGACTCGACGGCGGCATCCGCTGTCATGACGGCGGCGGGCATCGACCCGACGACGCGAGGCGAGCAGCTGACCGTGCACGATTTTCTCGCCATCGCCCGCGTCTGGGCGCCGGCCTGACCCGCGCTGTCCGTTGGGTCCGACGGGCTGGGCTAAGTTAACAGCATGAGGACGACCGCCGCCACCACCGTTGTGCACGCGCGGGCGCCCGGCAAAATCAACGTCTTCCTCAAGGTCGGTGCCGTCATGGAAGACGGCTATCACGACCTCGCGACCGCCTACCAGGCTGTGTCCCTGTTCGAAGAGGTGCGGGCGACTGCGGCCAACGACTTTTCGGTCGAGTTCAGCGGCAGCATCGACACCTCGGCGCTTGCGACCGGCGGCAGCAACCTTGCGATCAAGGCGGCCCGTGCCCTCGCGCGGAAGGCCGGCTACCGTGGCGGCGTGCACCTCGAGATCGAGAAGAACGTGCCGATCGCCGGCGGAATGGGCGGCGGCTCCGCCGACGCGGCAGCCACCCTGCTCGCCTGCGACGCGCTCTGGGGCACGAGTGCCACCAAAGACGAACTCCTCGCCCTCGCTGCGACTCTCGGCGCCGACGTTCCGTTCTCCTTCACCGGCGGCACCGCCATCGGTACCGGACGCGGCGACCAACTCAGCCCGGCCCTGGCCAAGGGCAAGTTTCAATGGGTGCTCGCCCTCGCCGACTTCGGCATGTCGACGCCCGGTGTGTACCAGGAACTCGACCGGCACCGCGATCGTCACGCGCAGGACATCTTCCCGGCCGAGCATCAGCCCAGCGTCGACGCCAACGTGCTGCAGGCGTTGCGCGCCGGCGACCCGCACATGCTCGCCGACGTTCTGCACAACGACCTGCAGGCCCCCGCACTCCACCTCGCGCCGGGCCTCGGTAAGGTGCTGCAGCTCGGCGAACAGAACGGCGCCCTCGCCGGCATCCTCTCCGGCTCCGGCCCGACCGTCGCTTTCCTGGTTGCGGATGCCGACAGCGCGCTCGAACTGCAGGTCGCGCTCTCCGCCAGTCGCCTCACGGTCGTGCGCGCCACCGGCCCCGTGCACGGCGCCCGCCTGATCTAGAAGCGTGCCGTAAACTCGGAGGCTATGGCACATCTTCTCGGGGCTGAGTCCCTGCACCTCGAATTTCCCACCCGCGTCATCTTCGACAGCGTCACCGCCGGCCTCAACGAAGGCGACCGCATCGGTGTCGTCGGCAAGAACGGCGACGGCAAGTCCACCCTCATGCGTCTGCTGGCCGGCCGGATGGAACCCGACGAGGGCCGCGTCACCCGTCGTCGCGGCGTCACCATCGGCATGCTCGATCAGTCCGACGACCTCGCCTCCGGCCAGACCGTCGGCCACACCATCGTCGGCGGCATCGAAGAACACGTCTGGGCGGGCGACGCCAAGGTGCGCGATGTCATCGGCGGCCTCGTGCGCGACATCCCCTGGGACGCCCTCGTCGACGACCTCTCCGGTGGACAGCGCCGCCGGGTGGCCCTCGCCGCCGTGCTCATCGGCGATTACGACTGCATTTTCCTCGACGAGCCCACCAACCACCTTGACGTGGAGGGCATCTCCTGGCTCGCCGGCCACCTCAAGACCCGCTGGGCCGCGCAGTCGGGCGGACTCGTGGTCGTCACCCACGACCGGTGGTTCCTCGACGAGGTCTGCAACATCACCTGGGAGGTGCACGACCGCCTGATCGAACCGTTCGAGGGAGGCTACGCCGCCTACATCCTGCAGCGCGTCGAACGCGACCGCATGAGTTCCGTGGTCGAGTCCAAGCGTCAGAACCTGATGAAGAAGGAACTGGCCTGGCTGCGCCGCGGCGCCCCGGCCCGCACCGCCAAGCCCAAGTTCCGCATCGACGCCGCGAACGTGCTGATCGAGAACGAGCCGCCGCCCCGCGACACCGTCACGATGCAGTCGATGGCGATGCAGCGCCTCGGCAAGGACGTCGTCGACCTCATCGATATCGGCGTGAAGTTCGGCGACAAGACCGTGCTGAACGACATCACCTGGCGCATCGCGCCGGGGGAGCGCACCGGCATCATGGGCGTCAACGGTGCCGGCAAGTCCACCCTGCTGAACCTCGTCGCCGGCACCCTCCAGCCGACGACCGGTCACGTCAAACGTGGCAAGACCATCAAGGTCGCCGTGCTCACCCAGCAGCTGTTCGAACTCGACGAGATCCGCAACGACCGCGTGAGCGACGTCATCGGCCGCCAGAAGACCAGCTACATGGCCGGCGGTAAGGAGATCACGCCCGGCCAGATGCTCGAACGCATGGGCTTCTTGAGCGCCCAGCTCACCACCCAGGTGAAAGACCTTTCCGGTGGCCAGAAGCGCCGCCTGCAGCTGCTGTTGATCGTGCTCAGCGAGCCCAATGTGCTCATCCTCGACGAGCCCACCAACGACCTCGACACCGACATGCTCGCCGCCATGGAAGACCTGCTCGACTCCTTCCCGGGCACCCTGCTCGTCGTCTCGCACGACCGGTACCTGATCGAGCGCGTCACCGACAACCAGTACGCGGTCATGGACGGCGGCTTTCGCCACCTGCCCGGCGGCGTCGACCAGTACCTCGAAGTGCGTCGCAAGGCCGTCGCCGGCCCGGCCGCCGCAACGCCAACGGATGCCGCCGGCAAGCCCAAGAAGATCCCCAGCCTCGGCGGGGCCGAACTGCGCAATGCCCAGAAGGAGCTCGGCTCGATCGACCGCAAGGTGGTCAAACTGCAGGAACGCATCGCGCAGAAGCACGAGAAGCTCGCCGCGCACGATCAGTCCGACTTTACCGGGCTGGGCGAGCTGGGAGTGAAACTGACCGAACTCGAAGAGACCATCGCCACGCTGGAAACCCGCTGGGTCGAACTTACCGAGCTGATCGAGGGCTGATTTGAAAGAAGCTGTGACGTAGTGTGTCGGGGCAGGCCACGCGTCGCAGCTTCGGCACGTATCGTTAAGGGGTACCTGCGCAGCCGCGGTACAAAGCTCCTCGTGGGCGCAGCCTTCTGGTTTGACCGGTCATGGCAGTGTGCCCCGGAGCAACCGGAACCCAGATCGCCCGAAGGAATTATCGTGAAAAAGAAGAACGTCCTCGCCGCACTCGCCGTGCTCCCGCTCGTCGCCCTGCTGGCCGGCTGCGCCGGAGCCTCAGGATCCGCTGACGGCCCCGCCACCGGCACCGACGGTGACGCCATCAAGATTGGCGTCGTCGGCGCCAGCGACCCCTACTGGGCGGTGTACACCGAAGCCGCCGCGGCCGAGGGCATCGAGATCGAGATCGTCGACTTCGCGCAGTACCCGCAGGTGAACCCGGCCCTCGCCGCCGGCGAGGTCGACCTCAACCAGTTCCAGCACATCGTCTACCTGGCCGAGTACAACGAGGCGAGCAACGAAAACCTGGCCCCGATCGGTGCTACGGCCATTTATCCGATCGCCCTGTACTCCTCCGAGTACAGCGATGTCGACGATATCGTGGCGGGCGACACCGTCGCCGTGCCCGACGACGACAGCAACCAGGCCCGCGCACTCGTGCTGCTGCAGTCCGAGGGGCTCATCGAGCTGACCGACGGCGGTACCATCTACTCCAGCATCGACGACATCGATGAAGAGGCCTCCAAGGTGAAGGTCACGGCCCTCGAAGCCTCACTCACCGCGAGTTCGTTGCCCGACGTCGCCGCCGCGATCATCAACAACGACTTCGCCGAGAAAGCCGGACTCAAGTTCGACGACGCCATCGCTACCGATGATGCTGCCGACCCCAAGGCCCTGCCCTACGCGAACATCTTCGCCGCCCGCGACGAAGACAAGAACAACGAGACGTTCCAGAAGCTCGTCGAGATCTTCCAGACCACCAAGGACGTGCAGGACGGCGTCTTCGCCGTGAGCGGCGACACCGCGGTGATGCTGACCACCCCGGTCACCGACCTCAAGAAGTCCCTCGCCGACATTCAGGCCGAGATCCAGGCCGCCGAGTAGTCATCCGGTTATTGAGCGAGGTAAACGGATGGCTGTAGTCAGTCTGCGCAATGTGGGTAAGGTGTACCCGCCCACGGCCAGGGACGGCGCGAGCGTCACGGCGATCGATGACGTGAGTCTTGACGTTGAGGCTGGCGATATTTATGGCATCATCGGCTATTCCGGCGCGGGAAAGAGCACCCTGGTGCGACTCGTCAACGCTTTGGAGCGGTCTACCTCCGGCGAGATCTGGGTGAACGGGCAGAACATCGCCGCGTTGCGCGAGCGAGAGCTGCGCCGGGTGCGCCTCGGCATCGGCATGATCTTTCAACAGTTCAACCTGCTCGGCTCGCGCACGGTGGCCCGGAACGTGGCCTACCCGCTCGAAGTGGCCGGGTATCCCAAGGAGCAGCGCGCCGCCCGAGTGGCCGAACTGCTCGACTTCGTCGGTCTCAGCGACAAGGCCGGGTCGTATCCCGACCAGCTCTCCGGCGGCCAGAAGCAGCGCGTGGGCATCGCCCGCGCGCTCGCGACCCAGCCGAGCATCCTGCTCGCCGACGAGGCCACGAGCGCGCTCGACCCGGAAACCACGCACGAGGTCCTCGCCCTGCTGAAAAGGGTGAACGCGGAATTCGGGGTGACCATCATCGTGATCACCCACGAGATGGACGTGATCCAGACCATCGCCACCAAGGTCGCCGTGATGGACCAGGGCCGGGTGATCGAGCGCGGACCGGTCTTCGAGGTGTTCTCGAACCCGCAGGCAGCGGCATCCGCTCGATTCGTCTCGACCGTGGTCAAGGGGGTGCCGTCTGCGGCCGAACTTGCCGTGCTGCGCGAGCGGCACGCCGGACGCATCGTGACGCTGACGTTTCGCGACAGCGCGGTCGACCAGAAGGCCGTCTTCGGCGAACTGTCGGCCGCAAACGTGGCGTTCGAGGTGGTCTACGGCGGCATCAACGAGATTCAGGGTCGCCCGTTCGGTCATCTCACCCTCGCCCTTACCGGCGATGACCCGGTCATCGACCGCGTGCTCGATCACATTCGAATGCTCACGACCGTCACGGAGGTGCGCTGATGGATGCCCTGATCGATCTGCTGCCCGAACTGTGGACGGCCACCTACGAGACCCTCTACATCGTCGCGCTCACCCTGTTCTTCGGCGGCCTCGGCGGCCTGCTGGTGGGCCTGGGACTGTACGTCACCCGCGCCGGCAGCGTCCTCGAGAACAAGCCCCTGTTCGTCGTGCTCAACCTGCTGGTGAACTTCATTCGCCCGATTCCGTTCATCATCTTTCTCGCGGCGGCGCAGCCGCTGGCTCGAGTGGTCACCGGCAGCGGTATCGGCAATAACGCGATCATCTTCACGATCGCCCTCGCCGCCTCCTTCGCGATGGCCCGCATCGTGGAGCAGAATCTGCTCACCGTGACCCCTGGTGTGATCGACGCGGCCCGCAGCGTCGGCGCCGGACCGATTCGGATCATCTTCACGGTGCTGCTGCCCGAAGCGCTCGGACCGCTCATTCTCGGCTACACGTTCATCTTCGTGGCGCTCGTGGACATGTCGGCAGTCGCCGGCTACGTCGGCGGCGGCGGGCTCGGTAACTTCGCCCTGTTGTACGGCTACCGGCAGTACGAACCGGTCGTCACCTGGGCCGCCGTGCTGATCATTATCGTGCTTGTGCAGGTCGTGCAGTTCTTCGGCAACTATCTCGCCCGCAAGGCCCTGCGCCGCTAGCTTGTGTCGGGTCTCAGTCGAAGTCGAGGCTGAGCTTTCGCAGCAGGCCGGCCAGCCGTTCCTGATCGGTGGCGGAGAGGGTGTCGAGCAGGTCGGCTTCGGCGTCGACCAGCCTGGTGATGGCGGCATCCACTCGGGTGAGGCCGGCGGGGGTCATGCCCACCAGGATGCCGCGGCCGTCATTGGGTGCAGAGCGACGCTTCACCAGACCCCGGTCGACGAGCCGGTCGATGCGGTTCGTCATGGTGCCGCTCGAGACGAGGGTTTGCTGCAATAGGGCCTTCGGGCTCAGCTCGTACGGGGTGCCGGCCCGGCGCAGTGCCGAGAGCACGTCGAACTCCCACGATGCGAGTTCGGAGCGGGAGAAGGCGGTGCGGCGGGCCCGGTCGAGGTGTTTCGACAACCGGGCGACCCTGCTGAGCACCTGCAACGGTGCAAAATCAAGATCAGGGCGTTCGCGCAGCCATGAATCGACGATTCGGTCGACTTCATCATGGCCAGGCATTGCTCCATTATCCCGTCTACCGGGGAGTTTCTTCGCCGAGGACCCCGGGAGAGGGCCGGTCGGTGCATGCCGCCGCCAAGAATCTGGCAGACTTGACAGGTTGCTGGCTCCGGTCAGCATGGTCCGCCATAGTGTAACGGCAGCACGGCAACCTTTGGAGTTGTTCGGTCCAGGTTCGAATCCTGGTGGCGGAGCCCTCATTTTCTCTCCCAACTGCGTTAGGAATCCTGTGACAGACGCCCGCCTCGCCATCATTGTGCTGGCCGCCGGCCAGGGCACCCGCATGAAGTCCAGCCTGCCCAAGCTGCTGCATCCGCTGGCCGGAGTGCCGATCGTCAGTCACGTGCTGGCGACCGCGCGCGCCCTCGATGCCGCCCACGTCGTGACCGTCGTGCGGCACGAACGCGACCTGCTCGCTGCGGTCGTGGCCGAGAACCTGCCGGAGAGCACCATCGTCGATCAAGACGAGATCCCCGGAACCGGCCGCGCCGTTGAACAGGCCGTCGCCGCGCTGCCCGCCGATTTCGACGGAGACGTGCTGGTCATCAACGGTGACGTGCCGCTGCTGAACGCCGCCACGCTCGCCTCCTTCATTGCCTCGCACCGCCAGGGCGCCGCTGCGGGTACCGTGCTCTCCGCCT
Organism: Cryobacterium sp. TMT1-3; assembly: GCF_004402315.1. NCBI lineage: Bacteria > Bacillati > Actinomycetota > Actinomycetes > Micrococcales > Microbacteriaceae > Cryobacterium > Cryobacterium sp. TMT1-3. Next base: position 25,655 of record NZ_SOFW01000023.1, on the reverse strand, counting down.
ACCCCGACGACGCGACCGGCTATGGCCGCATCATCCGGTCTGTGGAGGGTGCGTTCGACCGCATCGTCGAGCAGAAAGATGCAACGGATGCCGAATTGGCCGTTACCGAGATCAACGCCGGCGTCTACCTGTTCGGCCTGGCCGCGCTGCGTGAGCAGCTCGCCGAGCTGACCACCGCCAACGCGCAGGGCGAGAAGTACCTCACCGATGTGATCGAACTGCTGCGCCGGGCCGGCTCCGAGGTGAGCGCCGTTCCCGTCGCCGACGCCTGGATCGTGGCGGGCATCAACGACCGTGCCCAGCTCGGCGACACCGCGCAGAAGCTCAACGCCCTGATCGTGCGTGGCTGGCAGCTGGCCGGAGTGACAGTGCAGGACCCGGCCACCACCTGGATCGACCTGAAAGCCGTGCTCGCGCCCGACGTCACCCTGCTGCCCGGCACCCAGATCGTCGGGGCCACCGTCGTGGCGACCGGCGCCATCATCGGCCCGGATACCACCCTGCGTGACTGCGAGATCGGCGAGAACGCCCGAGTGAATCGCACCGACGCGACCCTCGCGGTGATCGAGGCCGGCGCATCCGTTGGTCCGTTCTCCTACCTGCGGCCGAACACCGTGCTCGGCGCCGACGGCAAGATCGGCGCCTTCGTCGAGACCAAGAACGCCCAGATCGGCGCCGGCAGCAAGGTGCCGCACCTGAGCTATGTGGGCGATGCCACGATCGGTGTGGGGTCGAACATCGGGGCCGGAACAATCTTCGCCAATTATGACGGCGTGGCCAAACACCACTCTGAGATCGGGTCGCACGTGCGCACCGGCTCACACAACGTGTTTGTCGCGCCGATTACAATTGGTTCGGGCGCGTACACGGGGGCAGGCACGGTCGTTCGAAAGAGCGTTCCGGCCGGCGCACTGGCCATCAATGTGGCCCCGCAGCGCAACATGGACGGCTGGGTTCACGCCAACCGTCCGGGCACGGCCGCGGCTCTCGCCGCGGACGCCAGCCTGAGCAGCACAGAACGCGTGGACAGCACGAAGACTGGAGAATAGGTGTCGGAAATCAAGACCAGCGGCGACAAACGATTAGTACTGGTTTCGGGGCGAGCACACCCGCAGCTCGCTCTCGACATCGCCACGGAGCTTGGTTCAGAGCTGCTCCACACCGACGCACGCACCTTCGCCAACGGCGAACTGTACGCCAGGTTCGACGAGAGTGTGCGCGGCTCGGATGCCTTCGTCATCCAATCCCACACCGCGCCGATCAATGAATGGCTGATGGAACAGCTCATCATGGTGGACGCACTCAAGCGGGCATCCGCCAAGCGCATTACCGTGGTCGCGCCGTTCTACCCCTACGCCCGGCAGGACAAAAAGGGTCGCGGCCGCGAGCCGATCTCGGCGCGCCTCGTCGCTGACCTGTTCAAAGTTGCCGGTGCCGATCGAATCATGTCGATCGACCTGCACGCCGCCCAGATTCAGGGCTTTTTCGACGGTCCGGTCGACCACCTGTTCGCGATGCCGGTGCTGCTCGAGCACTTCCGGGCGCGGCTCGACCCGTCCACCCTCACCGTAGTCTCGCCCGACATGGGCCGGGTGCGCGTCGCCGACATCTGGAGTGACCGCCTCGGTGTTCCGCTGGCCATCATTCACAAGCGTCGCGACCCGCTGGTGCCCAACCGGGTCTCCGTGCACGAGATCGTCGGTCAGGTCAAGGGTCGCGTCTGCCTGCTTGTCGACGACATGATCGACACCGGTCGTACCATCGCCCTGGCCGCAGAGGCCCTGCGTGAGGCCGGCGCCATCGGTGTCGTCGTCGCCGCTACTCACGCCGTGTTCAGCGACCCTGCGGTCGACATGCTGCAGAACCCCGCGATCAGCGCCGTTGTCGTCACCGACACGCTGCCGATCCCGCCGGAGAAGCGCTTTCCGACCCTCACCGTGCTTCCGATTGCCCCGCTGCTGGCCCGCGCCATCCATGAGGTCTTCGACGAGGGTTCGGTCACTTCGATGTTCGATGGTGCCGCATAGTAGGTAGAACGCTCAGTCTCGTATATGGCTGATCTCTGGAGGCGGTGACTGCGGCCATCGCCTCCAGTCAGTTACTTGCATTCACTGCGCCATTAACGGATGCTGCCCGCTCGCGTTTCGCAGACATCCTTGCGTTCACCGCGGCTCACCGACGTGTGAGTTTGAGCCCATTCTTCGTGATTTTTGGGTCGAAAGTCACACCCCAGCGCCGGGTTGAGGCCACGGGGCCCGAAATCTAGGTGCGCGTGGCGGGGGCCAGCTGGCGCGGCGCCGAGGGAATGATGCCGAGCGGGGTGACGAAGGTCTCGCGCTCGTTCACATCGACCGCGAAGCACTGCCAGCCGAACCCGCCGGGCCCGGCGAACTCGAATCGCGCGTCGAAGTCGACCGCCGAAGGGTAGTACTGGGCGACCGCGGTCACGCACGCGTTCGCGGCCGTATCCGCGGCGACCCGCATGGTGGTGAAGACCCCCGGCACGACGAGGGCAACGATGCCGAGCACCACGACGATCCGCAGGATTGACGTGAAGTGTTTGCCGCGCAGCGGACGGTAGTCGTCATTCGGCTCATAGCCGGAGAGTTCGGGATGATTGTCACTCATGAGTACTCACATTCTTGCAGGGCAGCGCGGGAAACGCCCGGTGAAACAGAGCGGGCCGGCGGCATCCGTTCTCAGCGCGTGAGAAGCGGATGCTGCCGGCCGGCAACGCGTGCTGCGTGTGGCTAGTGCGTGGACGCCTCGGTGGCGATCTCACTGCGGTCGCCGGACCACAGGGTGTGGAAGGTGCCGGGCAGGTCGACCCGGTGGTAGGTGTGCGCTCCGAAGAAGTCGCGCTGACCCTGCACCAGGGCGGCCGGCAGGCGAACGCTCGCGAGCGAGTCGAAGTAGCTCAGGCTCGAACCGAAGCCGGGAACCGGGATGCCCGACAGTGCGGCGGTCGAGACCACGCGGCGCCAGGCTGCCTCGCCGGAGGCGACGGCCTCGGCGAAGTACGGGTCGGCGAGCAGGCTCGGAATGGACGCGTCGTTGTCGTAGGCGTCGACGATGCGGTTGAGGAACTGGGCGCGAATGATGCAGCCGCCGCGCCAGATAGTGGCGATGGCACCCTTGTCGATGTTCCAGTTGTACTTCTTCGCACCGGCGATGATCGCGTCGAATCCCTGCGCGTAGGCGACGATTTTCGAGGCATAGAGCGCCTGGCGCACGTCTTCCTGAAAGGTATGGCCGACGATGGCGATCTCGGGGCGAGCGGTGAGGGTGGCGCGCACCGGTCCGCGCTGCTCCGGGTGGCTGGAGACGGCGCGGGCGAAGACGGCCTCGGCGATGCCGCCGACCGGAACGCCGAGGTCGAGCGCGTTCTGCACGGTCCAGACGCCGGTTCCCTTAGAGCCGGCCTCGTCGAGCACGACGTCGATGAACGGCTCCCCGGTCTTCGCGTCGACCTGACGCAGAATCTCTGCGGTGATCTCGATCAGGTAGCTGTTGAGTTCTCCGCTGTTCCAGTCGGTGAAGACGTCGGCGATGACCTCGGGGGAGTGCCCGCCAACCTTGCGGAGCAGGTCGTAGGCCTCGGCGATGAGCTGCATGTCGGCGTATTCGATGCCGTTGTGGATCATCTTGACGAAGTGGCCGGCACCGTCGGTGCCGATGTGGGTGACGCAGGGCACACCGTCGACGACGGCGGCGATGGACTCGAGAATGGGGCCAAGGGTTTTGTACGCCTCCACCGAGCCGCCGGGCATGATGCTCGGGCCGTTGAGGGCGCCCTCTTCGCCACCGGAGATGCCGGCACCGACAAAGTTGAGGCCCTTGGCGCTCTGCTCCTTCTCTCGGCGGATGGTGTCGGTGAATTCGGCGTTACCGCCGTCGACGATGATGTCACCGGGCTCGAACAGCTCCGAGAGTTGGGAGATGACGGCGTCGGTTCCGCGGCCGGCCTGCACCATGATGATCGCCGTGCGCGGCTTGGTCAGCGACGCGACAAAGTCGGCGATGTTCTCGGAGGCGACAAAGTTGGCCTCGGGGTGCTCGGTCGTGAGCAGGCGGGTTCGTTCGGGGGAGCGGTTGTAGACCGCGACGGTGTTCCCCTCGCGGCCGGCCAAGTTGCGGGCGAGGTTCGAGCCCATCACCGCCAGACCGACGACACCAATATTTGCCTGTGCTGAACCGGACTCTGACACGTTTTCTCCTTCGGGGCTGTGTTGAGCAGACCACCTACGAGTTTAGCCCACCGGCCTGATCGGTCCCACAAACGGGGGCGCGCACGATTTCATTGAAGCAGATATAAGTGTTAGTTTGCTCGTTGTAATCAGATTTATTGCAGTGAAGCAGCGGCCGCAAAGGAGCACCATGCCTGATCACATCCAACGAGTCACCCCCGCATTGGCCATCGTCGTGATGGGCGTTCAGGGTTGCGGCAAATCCACCGTCGGCCGCGCACTCGCCGCGGCACGGGGCTTCCGATTTCTTGACGGTGACGACCTGCACAGCGCGGCGGCACGCGCCAAGATGGCGTCCGGGCATCCGCTCACCGACGACGACCGCCTGCCCTGGCTGACCCGCATCGGCGAGACCATGGCGGAGGCCGTCGACCAGGGCAAACCGCTCGTGGTCGCCTGCTCGGCCCTCAAACGCAACTACCGCGACCTGCTGCGCTCCTTCGTACCGACGCTGGTCTTCGCCGAGCTCTATGGCAGCCAGGAACTGATCGCCGAGCGACTCACCCACCGCAACCACGAATACATGCCGCCCACCCTGCTCGACTCGCAATTCGCGACGCTCGAACCGCTCGCCGCTGACGAAGCCGGGCTGCGCGTCGACCTCATCCACACTCCCGACGAAATCGTCGGCCTGATCCACAAAGGAACGCTCACTGATGACCGATCTTGAAATGAACTGGGTGCTCGGCACCCCCGGATTGCTCGGCGTTGCCGCCGGTGCGATCGCGGTGCTCCTCGTGCTCATCATGAAGTTCAAGGTGCACGCCTTTCTGTCGCTGATCATCGTGAGCCTGCTCACCGCGGTCGCCACCGGCATTCCGACGGCACGCCTCATGCCCACCCTGCTCGACGGCTTCGGCGGCACGCTGGCCGGTGTGGCCCTGCTCGTCGGCCTCGGCGCCATGCTCGGTCGCATGCTCGAGACCAGCGGCGGCGCGCAGGTGCTGACGGATGCCCTGATCGCCCGTTTCGGAGAGAAGCGCGCGCCGATCGCGCTCGCCGTCGCATCGCTCATGCTCGGTTTCCCGATCTTCTTCGACGCCGGCCTCGTGGTCATGCTGCCGATCATCTTCGCCGTCGCCCGACGCCTCGGCGGGTCTTTCCTCGGCTATGCGTTCCCATCGGCGGTGGCCTTCTCGGTCATGCATATCTTCGTGCCGCCGCACCCCGGCCCCGTTGCGGCGACGGGCCTGCTCGGCGCCGACGTGGGACTCGTGCTGATCTTCGGCCTTCTGGTAGCACTGCCCACCTGGTACGTCGTCGGTCACCTGTTCGGCCGCTACGTCGGTCGCAAGTACGACATTCCCGTGCCGTCTATTCTGCGGGGCAGCACGGGCGACTTCACCGAGTTCGCGTCCGCTCCCCGGGTCGGCATCATCATGACCCTGCTCCTGCTGCCGATCGGACTGATCTTTCTCAACACCGGCCTCAACATGGCCGCCACCGCCGGGCTGGTCTCGCTCGACGATGCCTGGGTGCAGATTCTGCGCGCCATCGGCGAGACACCGGTGGCCCTGCTCATCACGGTGGTGCTCGCCATGGCCCTGCTCGGCTGGAAGAAGCGTAAGTCGGCCAGCCTCGTGGAATCGGTCGTCGACAGCGCGCTCGGCCCGGTCTCTGCCGTCATCCTCATCACCGGCGCCGGTGGAATGTTCGGAGGCGTGCTGCGTGCCAGCGGAATCGGCAACGCCCTGGCCGAGTCACTCGACGCCATCGGCCTGCCGGTGATCGTGGCCGGGTTCGTGATCGCCGCCCTCGTGCGGATCGCGCAGGGCTCCGCAACAGTGGCGCTCACCACCACGGCGGCGCTGCTGCAGCCGGTCGTGATGGGCAACAACACTTTCAACCCGGTTGAGCTCGCCGCCATCGTGCTGGCACTCGCGGCCGGGTCGGTCTTCGCCGGGCACGTCAACGACTCCGGATTCTGGCTGGTCAGCCGGTTCTTCGGGATGGACACCAAGACCACGCTCAAGACCTGGACCGTCGGTCAGGCCCTGGTCGGAATCGTGGGCTTTACGCTGGCGCTGGCCATCTACCTCGTGGCGAGCCTGCTCTGACCCCGACTAGAAGAACAGGCGGGGAGTGTGGGCCCAGGACTCCTCCACCTCGGCAATGGTGCGTCGCATGATCAGTTCCATAGACTCCCGGGCCCGCCCCGGATGGCCGCCCTGGATGGCGTCGGCGACGTCAACGTGCCACTGCAGGGCGGTTTCATGCGGGTGGGCGGGCATCAGGCCGAGGCCGGTGCGCCCCGACAGCACGGCAGCGATCACTTCGTCGAGTTTGGCGAACATCTCATTGCCCGACCCGTGCAACACCAGCCGGTGAAAGTGGATGTCCAGCGCGAGAAATCGCTCGAGGTCGCCGGCTCGCCCGACGGTGCGCATCTGCGCGGCCACGGTCATGAGTTCGCCCGACATAGCCTGTGGGCAGTGTCGTGCGGCCAGTTCGGCGGCCATCGGCTCGACGGATGCTCGCAGCTCGGTGAGCGAACGCAGCTGGGCGCCACGTCCAGCCCCGGCCAGGCGCCAGCGGATGAGCAGGGGATCGAAGGCGTTCCACACCGATTGCGGCCGAACGCGAATTCCGACCCGCTTGACCGATTCGACCAGGCCCATGGCGCCGAGCACCCGCACCGCCTCGCGCACGACTGACCGACTCACGCCCTGGGTGCGCTCGAGCTCTTCCGAGAGCATCACGGTTCCGGCCGGCGTGCGCCCGTCGACGATGGGGATGCCGACCGCCTCGACCACGCGGTTGTGCAGGCTGGATGGCATGCTCCGACCCTAACGCCTGCGTCGGCACCCGCGCCGTGCGCGACACGCCCGGGCTGCAGGCCCGGCGCGAACTGTGTAAGCTGGACAACGAACTTCGGCGAGGGATGATGCCGGGCCAGACTCGTAGGCCGGCGGCATCCGTTATCGACGCGGCGGACGAGGCCCTGGGCTTTTCCTCACGCTGACATGCGTTCGAGTTGAATCACTATCCCACGACCTGGGCTCAGGCCCCGCAAGGAGAAATATCATGGCTAAAGAAGTTACCGCTGTCGTCGCTGAACTGCGCGAAAGCTTCGGCAAGGGCGCGGCCCGCAAGCTGCGCGTGCTCGGCAAGATCCCGGCCGTCATCTACGGCCACGGCACCGAGCCGGTGCACGTGTCGCTGCCCGCCCACCGCATCGCCCTGCTGCTGCGTCGCGCCAACATGCTGCTCGAGCTCGACATCGCTGGCGCCAAGCAGCTCGTGCTGGTCAAGGACGTGCAGAAGGACCCGGTAAAGGCCATCATCGAGCACATCGACCTGGTCGTCGTGCGCAAGGGTGAAAAGGTGCAGGTCGAAGTTCAGGTGCACATGTCGGGCGAGTCCTTCGCCGGCACGATCGCCGACTTCGACACCAAGACCCTGCTGCTCGAGGTTGAAGCAACCGACATTCCCGAGAACGTCACCGTGTCGATCGAGGGTCTCGAAGACGGTGCCCAGATTCACGCCAAGGACGTTCCTCTGCCCGACGGCGCCGTGCTCATGTCCGACGAGGACGCCCTCGTCGTCTACATCCACACCCCTCGTGGCGAAGATGAAGAAGAGGCCGAGACCGAGGTCATCACGGCCGGCACCCCGGCCGCCACGCCTCCCGCCGCGTAGTACTTTTCAACGGCGTACCCATCATCAACTGGTTCCGTCTGGGCTTTCGCCCGCGTACACGGAGGAATCCCCTGGATACGAACCTGTGGCTCGTAGTCGGGCTCGGCAACCCCGGGCCCGACTACGCCGGCAATCGGCACAACGTGGGACAGATGGTGGCGGCGCAGCTTGCCGACCGTCTCACCTCCAACTTCAAACGTCATAAAACGGCCGCCCTCGTTGCCGAGGGACGCATCGCACCCACTGGGCCCAAACTGGTGGTGGCCAAGCCCACCACGTTCATGAACGTCTCCGGCAGTCCGGTCGCCGCGCTGCTGCGCTTCTACTCGCTGCCCGTCTCCCGGCTCATCGTGGTGCACGATGACCTCGACCTGCCCTTCGACACGCTCAAGATCAAGGTCGGCGGCGGGCACGGCGGCCACAACGGCCTGCGCGACATCATCGCCGCCACCGGAACCAACGAGTTCATCCGCATTCGCATGGGCATCGGACGCCCGCCCGGTCGCCAGAATCCGGCCGATTTCGTGCTGCACGACTTCGCATCGGCCGAGCGTAGCATTCTGCCCAATCTCATAGCGGATGCTGCCGACGCAATCGAACTGATCGCCGCGGACGGCGTCGTGGCCGCGCAGCAGAAGTTCCACTCGCCCTCGTAGGTAGACTCGTTCAGTGATCCTTCAGGGCTTAATCGCAGCGCTCGCGCGCGCCTCCACGTTCGACAATGCCCTCGCCTATGCCAGCCGGGATGCTGATTTCAGTCTGACCGAGGGCCTGCGTGCGCCGCTGCTTGCCGCGCTGCTCAACCTGCGACCGGACGACGCCCAGGCGTTGTTCGTCATCACCGCGACCGGTCGGGAGTCCGAGGCGCTGCGCGACAACCTCGGCTGCTTTGCGACGAGTGCTGAAATCATCGACTTTCCGGCCTGGGAGACCCTGCCGCACGAACGTCTCAGCCCGAGCGCCGAGATCGTCGGCAAACGCCTGCACGCTCTGCGCCGCATGCGCGAGTGGCAGGAGGCCGACCCGGCCACCCGGCATCCGCTCATCGTCGTCGCCTCGGTGCGGGCGGCCCTGCAGCCGGTCGCCGACAACCTCACCGACTACGAACCGATCGACCTCACCGTCGGCGCGCGCGGCCACGACCTCGCCGCGATCGTGCTGCAACTGGTGAACCTGGCCTATGCCCGCGTCGACATGGTCACCCGGCGCGGCGAGTTCGCCGTGCGCGGCGGTATCCTTGACGTGTTTCCGCCGGTGGCTTCTCACCCGTACCGGGTGGAGTTCTTCGGCGACGAAGTTGAGCAGATTCGCCTGTTCAGCGTCGCCGACCAGCGGTCTCTGCCCGAACCGGTCGCCTCCGTCAGCCTGCCACCGAGCAGGGAACTGCTGCTGAGCCCTGCCGTTCGGCAGCGCGCCCGCGAGATGCAGCACGAATTTCCGAGTCTGTCCGGCCTGCTTGCCAAGATCGCCGAGGGTATCCCGGTGGAGGGAATGGAGAGCCTCGCGCCGGCCCTGGTCGACCGGCTCGTACCGGTCACCCACTACCTGCCCGTCACCGCCGCCATCGCCGTGATCTCGCCGGAGCGGGTCGCCAGCCGGGCGATCAGCCTCGCCGAGACCAACCGCGAGTTTCTCGGTGCCGCCTGGAGCGCCGCCACGGCCGGGGCCGACGCGCCCATCGACCTCGAATCCGGTGATTTTCTCACCCTCGGCCGCCTGCGCGACAGCGTCAAGTACTCGGCGCCGGGCGCGCCGGCCTCCGGACACAGCTGGTGGACCCTGAGTACCTTCCAGGCCGCACCGACCGACGCGCCGGTGCTGCCAGAGCACCTCGAGCTGGACGAACTGCTCACCATGCGCATCGAAGCGGATGCCGTCCCCACCTTCGCTGGCAGCGTCGACGGCGCCGTGGGTCACGTCGCCTCCCGGCTGCACGACGGCTGGGTCGTCGGCATCGTCGCCCAGGGCACCGGGCTGGTGGAACGGGCCGCCCAGGTGCTCGCCGAGCGTGAACTGCCGGCGCGGGTGGTCGACGTGTGGCCGCTGGAGCCGGAACCGGGCATCGCGTACCTGCTGAAGGCATCCGTCGATCATGGTTTCGAACTGCCGCAGAGCAAGCTGACCCTCATCAGCGAAAGCGAGTTCTACGGCCGCACGGTCGGTTATGACGCGCGACAGATCAAGAAGCTCGCCAGCCGTCGCAAGAACGTCGTCGATCCCTTGCAGCTCGTGGCCGGCGACCACGTCGTGCATCAGACGCACGGCATCGGTCGTTTTCTCGAACTCACCCAGCGGGAGGTGTCGAGCGGTGGCCGCAACCCGGTGAAGACCACCCGCGAATACCTTGTGCTGGAGTACGCGCCGTCGAAGCGCGGGCACGCCGGCGACCGGCTTTATGTGCCGACCGACCAGCTCGACCTGGTCACCCGCTATGTCGGCGGTGAGGCCCCGACCCTGAGCAAGATGGGCGGCAGCGACTGGTCGAGTGCCAAGACCAAGGCACGCAAGGCGGTGCGGGACATCGCCGTGGAACTGGTCAAATTGTATTCGGCACGCATGGCCAGCAAGGGGCACGCGTTCGGGCCGGACACGCCCTGGCAGCGCGAGCTCGAAGAGGCCTTTCCGTTCGTGGAGACGCCCGACCAGCTCACCACCATCGACGAGGTCAAGGCCGATATGGAACGGCCCATTCCGATGGACCGGCTGCTCAGCGGCGACGTCGGGTTCGGCAAGACCGAGGTTGCCATTCGTGCCGCGTTCAAGGCGGTGCAGGACGGCAAACAGGTGGCCATGCTCGTACCGACCACCCTGCTGGTCAGCCAGCATATGGAAACGTTCAAGGAACGCTTCGCCGGTTTCCCGATCCACCTGCGCGCCCTGTCCCGGTTTCAGACCGACAAGGAGTCGCGGGAGACCATCGCCGGCATGCTCGACGGAACCGTCGACGTCGTCATCGGCACGCACCGCCTGCTGTCACCGTCGATTATCTTCAAAGATCTGGGTCTGGTCATCATCGACGAGGAGCAGCGGTTCGGCGTCGAACACAAAGACGCTCTGAAGAAGCTCAAAACCAACGTCGACATTCTCGCGATGAGCGCGACGCCCATCCCGCGGTCGCTCGAGATGGCGGTCACCGGTATCCGTGAGATGTCGACCCTGGCCACCCCGCCGGAGGACCGACACCCCATCCTGACCTTCGTCGGGCCGTATTCGCAGCGGCAGGTGGCCGCGGCCATCCGTCGCGAGCTGCTGCGTGAGGGCCAGATCTTCTTTGTACACAACCGGGTCACGAGCATCAACCGCATCGCCACTCAGCTCGCCGAACTCGTACCGGAAGCGCGCATCGCCATCGCACACGGGCAGCTGCCGGAGGCCCAGCTGGAACAGGTGGTCGGTGATTTCTGGGAGCGCAAGTTCGACATTCTGGTCTGCACCACGATCATCGAGACCGGCCTCGACATCAACAACGCCAACACCATCATCATCGACCGCGCCGACAAATTCGGCCTGAGCCAGCTGCACCAGCTGCGCGGCCGGGTCGGGCGCGGGCGCGAACGCGCCTACGCCTACTTTCTCTACGATGAGAATAAGCCGCTGTCGGAAACCGCACACGACCGCCTCGCCACCATCGCCGCGAACAACGAGCTCGGCGCCGGCATGCAGGTCGCTCTCAAAGACCTCGAGATTCGCGGGGCCGGTAACCTGCTCGGCGGGGAGCAGGCCGGCCACATCGCCGGCGTCGGGTTCGACCTCTACCTGCGCATGATCGGGGAGGCCGTGTCGACGTTCCGCGGCGATGTGGCCGAGGGGCAGACCGAGCTGCGGCTGGAGCTGCCGGTCGACGCGCACATTCCGCACGACTTCGTCGACAGTGAACGGTTGCGGCTCGAGGCGTACCAGAAGCTCTCCAGCGCCAGCTCGCCCACGGCCACCGACGATCAGATCGACCTGGTACTCGACGAACTCACCGACCGGTACGGCGAACCGCCCGTGCCGGTGCAGAACCTGGTGGCCGTGTCGCGACTGCGCTGGCAGGCCCAGCAGGCGAACCTCAGCGAAGTCGTCGCCATGGGGTCGAACCTGAGGGTCGCGCCGGCCGATCTGGCGGACTCGATTCAGGTGCGCCTGCAGCGGATGTATCCCGGCTCGCGGTATGTGTCGGCGACCGGTGCGCTCAGCGTGCCAATGCCGCGGCCGAACGGTGAACCGCTGGGTGACGACGCCCTGATCGAGTGGACCAAAACGTTGCTCGCCGCGATCTTTCCGCCGCCCGTGCCGAGCGCGCTCCCGGCCGGCAGCTAGCTTTTCGAGGCCTGATCCGGCTGGTAGACATCCGGGATGCCGTCCTTGTCGCTGTCGATCGCTTCCTTCTCGGCGATGCGGCCGTAGTGCCGGTTGCGCGAGCGCAGGACTGCCGTGGCCAGAAGGGCGGCCAGGAGCGAGCCGACCAGGATGGCGACCTTGGCATGGTCGTCGTGCGGGCTGCCCTGGCCGAAGGCGAGTTCGCTGATCAGCAGCGACACGGTGAAACCGACGCCGGCCAGCAGGGAGACGCCGATCACGTCGATCCACGCGAGGTCGGGGTCGAGGGTGGCTTTGGTGGTCTTCGTCACGATGAAGGTCGCCAGCAGCACGCCGATCGGCTTGCCCACGACGAGGGCGACGACGATGCCGATGGCGACCGGGTCGGTGAGCGCCTGGTACAGGCCGTCAACCCCGCCAAGGGTGACGCCGGCGGAGAAGAACGCGAACACCGGAATGGCGAACCCGCTCGATAGGGGGCGAATGCGGTGCTCCAGCACCTCGGCCAAGCCCGGACCGGCGTCGGGGCCGCCGCTGCGCTTGCTGCGCAGCACCGGCACCGCGAAGCCGAGCAGCACCCCAGCGACGGTGGCATGCACGCCGGAGCCGTGCACGAGTGCCCAGACAATGAAACCAAGCGGAAGCAGCAGCACCCAGGCCGTCCAGGCCTGGCTCTTGAAGATGTGCGAGAACCGGTGGGTGACCATCCAGAACAACGCCAGCGGCACGATCGCGAGCAGCAGCAGCGGCACGTTCATGTCGGTGGTGTAGAAGAAGGCGATGATCGCGATGGCGAGCAGGTCGTCGACCACGGCGAGGGTCAGCAGAAAGATGCGCAGCGCTGGCGGCAGCTTCGAGCCGATCACGGCGAGCACGGCGAGGGCGAAGGCGATGTCGGTCGCGGTCGGGATCGCCCAGCCGCGCAGCGTTTCAGCCCCGGTTTCGGTGTTGGTGAATACAGTGTTGATCAGCGTGTAGATGACCGCAGGAATGATCACGCCACCGACGGCGGCGGCCACCGGAACGATGGCCCGGCTGACGCTGCGCAGGTCGCCGGCGACGAATTCGCGTTTGAGTTCGAGTCCGGCGAGGAAGAAGAAGATCGCAAGAAAACCGTCGGCCGCCCAGGCGCCGAGGCTCAGCTCGAGGTGCCAGGGTGCGTAACCGATCTTGTAGTCGCGAAAGGCGTAGTAGGCGTCGGAGAATCCGGAGTTTGCCATGATGAGCGCGGCCACGGTCGCGGCGAGCAGAATGGCACCGCCGACAGTTTCCTTGCGCAGAATGCCGGAGATGCGCACAAACTCGTTGTGGCTCCCGCGGCGCAGGATGGTCGCGGTCGAGGGTGCGGGGGAAACAGCACGAATGGTGGGTGGGTTGGATGGTTCGGTCATCAGTATCCTCTGGTCTTTCGGGCGCGCACATCCATGTGCCGACCAGACTTCCCGGCTCACCGTTGATCAGATTACACGACCTACCTGAGCGACCCTCGAACGATCGGCCAGCCTACGATTGGTACGTGATGCCACCGATCGAGGAGTGCCGACCATGACCAATCCGCTGTTTTCCTCCGCCTCCGTCCCCGCGCCGGAGGCCGACCTGGGCCCGACAGCAGCACCGCAAAGCTCGCTCGAGACCCTCATCAGTACGGTGGCACGGCTGCGCGCGCCCGGCGGTTGCCCGTGGGACGCCGACCAGACCCACGCCTCGCTGGTGCGGCACCTGGTTGAGGAGACGCACGAACTGATCGAGGCGATCGAAGAGGGCAGCCGCGACGACCTGCTCGAAGAACTCGGCGATGTGCTCTACCAGGTGTTGTTCCATGCGGATCTGGCCGCGCACACGCCCGGGGAGGACTTCGACATTCAGGATGTCGCCGCTCGCCTCACCGAGAAGATGGTCGGCCGGCACCCGCACGTGTTCGGCGATGTCACCCTCGACACCGCGGACGAGGTCTCGGCCGCCTGGGACGGGTTCAAAGCCCAAGAGAAGCCGGGCCGCACGAGTGTGCTCGACGGCATTCCGGCGGGCATGCCGGCGCTCGCCCTCGCCGACAAGGTGCTCGGCCGAGCCGAGAAGCTCGGCCTGATCGAAGCGGATGCCGGTTTCCCGCTGCCGATCGAGTCCGAGGCCGACCTCGGGCCGCTTTTACTGGCCATCGTGGCGTCGGCCCGGGCGCAGGGCCTCGACGCGGAGCGGGCGCTGCGCGCGGCCGTGCGTGACCTGCAGGCTGAGATTCGCGCAGCCGAAGCTCCCGCCGCCCCCGATGACGACGTCTTCGACGCCGGAATCATCGCGCTTCCCTCCTAACCCCACCGGCCGGGGCGGGATGGCGGGCTAAGCTATGCGGCTTCCGGCGGAGAGGTGCAGCGCGGGGGTTCGGGTGCGACGCCAGGCCCAGGTCAGGGCGCCGGCACCGAGCAGCAAGTGCATGGTGAGGCCGATGAACCAGCTCGGCACCGCGCCGTCGTAGATCTCCTGTGAGGTTGGCCCTGTGCCGTAAGTCTGACCGGAGTACATACCGCCGTCGCTGAAGCTGCCGTCGGTGTATCGGCCGTCGTTGAAGCTGCTCTGAGCGGCCTCCTCGCAGCCGTTGGATTCGGTGAACAGCTCCGGCGGTGCCTGCGCGCTGCGCACACCGACGGCGATCTGTCCGAAGAGGTCGGTCGGGTATCCGTCGTCATTGAAGGTGCCCGGGGCGGCGTCCGCGACCACCACGTACGGGTTCGCGGCGAGGATCCACCAGTAGTAGTCGAACCGCGCCACGTCGAAGGTGGTGGTTTCCGCCGTCGAACACACGATGTCCGACTGCCGACCGGTCGCCTCGTCGAAGGTCGATGACACCACGTAGTAGTTCACGCTCGTCGCCTGCTGCTGGGTTGCCGTGCCGAGCAGGGCGAATGCGATGAGCGTGCCGAGGCTGAGTGCCGCGACTACGAGATAGGTCAGTACGATCGAGAACAGCGGCCGGGTCAGGATGCCCGACAGG
This sequence comes from Cryobacterium sp. TMT1-3, assembly GCF_004402315.1. Taxonomy (NCBI): domain Bacteria; kingdom Bacillati; phylum Actinomycetota; class Actinomycetes; order Micrococcales; family Microbacteriaceae; genus Cryobacterium; species Cryobacterium sp. TMT1-3. The sequence continues at coordinate 10,481 of NZ_SOFW01000023.1, read as the reverse complement.
CCCACTCCGACCGCCGCGATGACGCCGAGCTCCGCGGCGAGCACGAGCACCGAGACCGCGATCGTGGCGAGTGAGACCTCGCCGAGCACCACGGCGAAAATCAGGAACGGCAGGGCCGCCGCGAGGAAGGCCAGCGCGGTGATCCACGCGGCCAGGAATTTGCCGAGTACGAGCTGGCCGGTGCTGATCAGCGTCACTTGCGTGGTGGCGAGGGTGCCGGCCTCCCGGTCACCGTTGACGGCATTGCCCGACAGAGCCGGCGAAACCAGGGTGCCGAGCAGCAGCACGAAGAAGATGATCGTCGAGAACACGCCGCCGCCGCCCGACAGCCAGGCCGAGGTGGCCAGCCAAAGCAGAAACGTGACGATACCCACGAGCAGCATGAAGACGCCGAGCAGCACATACCAGGAGACGCCGCGCACTCGCTGGCGCAGTTCGAGGGTGACGATGAGCCAGAGTCCGGTGAGGAACACGCGTGAATCGGTCACTTCGTGGCCTCCCGATTGGGTTCGGTCGACCGGGTGAGATCGAGAAAAGTGTGTTCGAGGTTGCCGACGGCCGGGCCGAAGTCGCAGACCGGCACCCCGCTCAGCACGAGATTGTGCAGCAGAGCGGCGGCGGAGGCCTCGTTCTCGACCTGCACGAGGGTGCCGAGCTGGTCCACACCGAGAACCTGCACGAGGGGGCCGACCACGCCGGGTGCTGCCAGCGCACGTTCGAGCGCAGCCTCGTCCAGAGAGCGGATGCGCCACGCTCGGGCGCTCGCGCCCGCCGCGGCCACCTGCTCCGGGCTTGCTGTGCGGCCGTCGGCTAGGTACACAGCGGCATCCGCCATCTCGTCGAGCTCGGCGAGCACGTGGCTGGACACCAGGATGGAAGTTCCGTCGCCGGCCAGGCGACGCAGCAGCTGGCGCAGCGAGGCGCGGGAAGCGGGATCGAGGCCGGAGGCCGGTTCATCAAGGAGCAGCACGCCGGGGGAGTGCACGAGGGCACGCGCCAGACTCAGTCGTTGTTTCTGGCCGCGCGACAGCACTCGTGCGGGCCGGTCGGCGAAGTCGCCGAGGTCGGTCAGCGCGATCAGCTCGTCGGCGCGCAGAGCGGCCTGCTCGCGGGTCATGCGGTACAGGCGCCCGGTGGTCTGCAGGGCAGCGCGGGCACTCAGGCTCGGCCAGGAGCCGAGGGTGTCGGGCATCCAACCCATCAGGGCGCGAACCCGTTCCGGTTCGGTGACCGGGTCGTGACCGTTGATGCGGATGGTGCCCGTGTCGGGGGTGAGCAGCGTGGCAAGCATGAGCAGCAGGGTGGTCTTGCCGGAGCCGTTGGGTCCGATCAGGGCCGTGACCGATCCGGCCGGAACGGTCAACGTGGCATCGCGCAGCACCGAGACAGCGCCGAATGACCGGCTGACCCCGCTCACCGCGACGCCGCTCGGCCCGATCCCCTGCCCCGCGGCCGCTGCGCCGAAAACTGTCGTCACCGACATAGAAACACCCCCACTTGTTTCCCCCGAGTCTAGGGTGCGCTCCCACTCCCGCAACGGAGAGCCCACCGCACCTGCGAGACTGGCCCCATGGCTATTGCAGTGACCCCGCCGCGCGGCATGCGCGATTTTCTCCCCGCCGACAAGGCCGTGCGCGAACGTTCCCTCGGCATCATCCGCGAGAGTTTTCGGGCGCACGGCTTTGACGAGATCGAAACGCCGGTCATGGAAGATTCCATTCGCCTGCACTCCGGCCTCGGCGGCGACAACGAGAAGCTCGCTTTCGCGGTGCTCAAACGCGGCCTCAGCGCAGCGGATGTCGCGGCGGCGGCCGCGCAGGATGACCTGCTGTCCCTGGCCGACCTCGGCCTGCGCTTCGACCTGACGGTTCCGCTGGCCCGGTTCTACGCCACCCACCGCGCCGCGCTGCCGACCGTGTTCCGGTCGATTCAGATCGCACCGGTCTGGCGAGCCGAACGTCCCCAGAAGGGGCGCTACCGCCAGTTCATGCAGTGCGACATCGACATCATCGGCGAAGCCGGCTCGCTCGCCGAGATCGAACTGATCACCGCCACGGCCGCGACGCTCGACCAGCTCGGCCTCACGGGCTGCTCCATTCGCATCAACGACCGCCGCATTCTGACCACCCTGCTCGCCCACTGGGGGGTCGCCGCCGCGCTGACCGAGCGGGCGCTCATCGTGATCGACAAGCTCGACAAGATCGGGGTCAACGGCGTCGCGACTGAACTCGGCACCCTCGGCATCGACGCCCCCGACCTGGCCACGCTGCTGACCGAGCTCGGTTCCGGAGGCTGGAGCCTCGGAAGCGACGCTCCCGACGGCAGCGCACCCAGCTGGCTCGACCCGGCGGCGTTCGCTGACCTCGAAGCCCTGCGCGCCGCCCTGCCCGGCGTCGACCTCAGGTTCGACCCCACTCTGGTGCGCGGCATGGGCTACTACACCGGCACCATCTTCGAGATCGCCCACCCCGATCTGTCCTATTCCCTCGGCGGCGGCGGCCGGTACGACGGCATGATCGGCCGGTTCCTCGGCACCGACGTACCCGCCTGCGGATTCTCGATCGGTTTTGAACGCATCGTCGACCTGCTCGAAGCGGATGCCGCATCCGCTCTGAACGCGGTCGTGCTGGTGCACGAGAAGGATGCCGATCCGGCTCGCCTGGTGGCCCTCAAGCGCGACCTCGTGGCGGGAGGCCTGCGCGTGCGCCTGGAACGCCGCACCAAGAACCTTAAGGCGCTGCTCGACCGGGCCGGCGAGGCCGGCTACGGCCGTTTCGCGTTCGTGACGCCCGACACGAACGCGGCCGCCGATCTCGACTTCAAACCGCTCGGCGTCTAATGCAGCCCCGCCGACGGGTTTAGTTAGACTGAATCCGTGCGGACCACCGGGCACACCCACTTTTATCCCGACCCAAACCCCGGCGTCCGCAGAGACGTTCACCCCGACAAAATCAGGAGACAGTTGTGGCCCTAATTGAGGCAGTAGACGCACGCGAAATTCTCGACTCCCGCGGCAACCCCACCATCGAGGTCGAGGTATTGCTCGGCGACGGAACCGTCAGCCGTGCCGCAGTGCCGTCCGGCGCGTCCACCGGTGTGTTTGAAGCCTACGAGCTGCGCGACGGTGACAAGGCCCGCTACCAGGGCAAGGGTGTGCTCAAAGCCGTCGAAGCGGTCATCGACGATCTCGGCCCAGCGGTCGAAGACATCGACGCGACCGACCAGCGCATCGTCGACCTTGTCCTCATCGAATCCGACGGCACCGATAACAAAGAGCGCCTGGGCGCCAACGCCATCCTCGGCGTGAGCCTGGCCGTGGCGAAGGCCGCAGCAAGCTCGGCCGGTCTGCCGCTGTTCCGCTACCTCGGCGGCCCGAACGCGCACACCCTGCCGGTGCCGCTGATGAACATCATCAACGGTGGTTCGCACGCCGACAACGATGTCGACATTCAGGAATTCATGATTGTTCCGCTCGGTGCCGAGTCGTTCAGCGAGGCCCTGCGTTGGGGCGTCGAAACCTACCACTCGCTCAAGGCGCTGCTGCAGTCCAAGGGTCTGTCTACCGGCCTCGGTGATGAAGGCGGCTTCGCCCCCAACCTGCCGAGCAATCGCGCCGCGCTCGACCTCATCGTCGAAGCTATCGAAAACGCTGGCTACGTTCCCGGCAAGGACATCGCCCTCGCCCTCGACGTCGCCGCGAGCGAATTTTTCAAGGATGGCAGCTACAACTTCGAGGGCAAGAAGCTCTCGGCCGCAGAGATGAGCGCCTATTACGCCGAACTCGTCACCGACTACCCGCTCGTCTCTCTCGAAGACCCGCTCGAAGAAGACGACTGGGACGGCTATGTGCACCTCACCGCCGAGCTCGGCGACAAGGTGCAGATTGTCGGAGACGACCTGTTCGTGACCAACCCGGTGCGCCTGGCCAAGGGCCTTGCGCTCAAGGCGGCGAACTCGATTCTGGTCAAGGTCAATCAGATCGGCACCCTGACCGAGACAATGGATGCCGTTGCCCTCGCCCAGCGCGCTGGCTACACGGCCATCATCTCGCACCGCTCCGGCGAAACCGAAGACACCTTCATCGCCGACCTAGCCGTCGCGACCGATGCCGGCCAGATCAAAACCGGTGCCCCGGCCCGCAGCGAGCGCGTCGCCAAGTACAACCAGCTGTTGCGCATCGAAGAAGAACTCGGTGAGGGCGCGGTCTACGCCGGCCGCGCCGCGTTCCCCCGCTTCACGGCCTAACCGAGCAACACCAGAACGAGGGCTCCCGACCACCGAACTCTTCGGCTGGTCGGGGCCCCCGCTACACCGGATAGCATTTTTCGAACTGTGAAAGGAGTTGCCATGGACCACAACCGACCTCAGTCGGCCCAGCGGCAACCCGCCGTCTCACCCGCCGAGACGCCCGCCGGGGGCTGGCTGCGCAGCATCCGCTTCTCGGGATTTTCACTCGTGATGATGGTGGTGCTGGTACTCGCGGTCGTGGTGCTGGCGCCGAGCCTGCGCACCTACGCCGAGCAGCGGCAGCAGATCAGCCAGCTCAGCGCCACCGTCGCCGACCAGAAGGCGGAGGTCGATCAGCTCACCAGCCAGCGCGAACGCTGGAATGACCGCACCTACGTCACGACGCAGGCCCGCGAACGACTTTCCTACGTGCTGCCGGGCGACATCAGCTTTTTGGTCATCAACGACCTGCCGGTCGTCGCCCCGCTCGAAGCGGACGCGAGCCCGGTCAGCACCAATATTCAAAGCACGACAATTGATTGGCTGGGTTCCTTGTTCGCCTCCACCATGACCGCCGGCCTGGCTCCGCAGGCCGCTGCGCCCGCCACCCCGCAAACCGTGGCTCCGTGACCCGTCCGCCGTTCGACCCGTTCACTCCGGCCGATATCGACCTCGTCTCGTCTCAGCTCGGGCGCCCGGCTCGCAACGTCGTCGGCATCGCCGCGCGCTGCGTTTGCGGTGCACCGACCGTGGTCGCGACCGCGCCGCGGCTGGCCGACGGCACCCCGTTTCCCACCCTGTACTACCTCTGCCACCCGGCCGCGACCGCAGCGATCTCCTCACTCGAGGCCACCCAGGTGATGAACGAGTACAACGACCTGCTCGCCGTCGATGACGACGTGCGCGCCGCCTACGAACGCGCGCACGAGAGTTTTCTGTTCGATCGTGACCAGCTCGGCAGCGTGCCCGAAATCGCCGGCATCTCCTCCGGAGGCATGCCCACCCGGGTCAAGTGTTTGCACGCTCTCGCCGCCCACTCGCTCGCTGCCGGACCCGGTGTGAACCCGATCGGCGACCTCGCGCTCGAGCGCGCTACCTGGTCACCCACGGTCTGTGTCTGCCTGGACTACTCTGCCGAGCCCTTCGCCGGCGCAACACCCGGGTCGGCTCCGGCGTGACTGTGACCGCCCGTCGGCTCGGTGCGAGTGTCGGCCTGGTGCTCGCCACCGCCCTGCTCGGCGGCACCGTCGCCGGTTCCGTCGTGCTTGACGCACCGGCTGCCCACGCCGACCAGATTCGCGACCTGCAGTACTGGCTCACCGACTATGGGTTCACCGAAGCCTGGAATACCACCAGGGGTGCCGGCGTCACCGTCGCCGTGATCGATTCGGGAGTTGACGGCAGCATCGCCGAGCTCAAAGGGGCGGTGATCGGGGGAACGGATGTGTCCGGGCTCGGCTCTGCAAACGGCCAGACTCCGGTCGCCGGTGACGACGATGACGGCGAACACGGCACCCTCGTGGCCTCACTGCTCGCGGGTCGTGGCACGGGCGACGGCACCGGACTCATCGGCGTGGCCCCTGAGGCATCCATCCTCGCCGTTTCGGTCGGGTTCGGCAGCACCCGATCCACCGTGAGCAACGATGACCAGATCGCGCAGGGCATCCGCTGGGCGGTGGACAACGGGGCTGACGTCATCAACATGTCGCTGACCCGCAACACGTTGTACTGGCCGGAGAGCTGGGACGATGCCTTTCTCTACGCCTTCGAAAACGATGTCGTCGTTGTGGCTGCGGCCGGCAACCGGGGGAGCGGCACCACCGAGGTCGGCGCTCCCGCGACGATCCCCGGGGTACTGGCGGTCGGCGGGGTGGATCGCAATAAGACGGCGAGCTTTGATGCCTCATCGCAGGGCATCACGATTGCCGTTTCGGCGCCGAGCGAGAAACTGGTCGGTGTCATGCCCGATTCGACCTACGTGCAGTGGGACGGCACCAGTGCGGCTGCGCCGATCGTGTCGGGTCTGGTGGCTCTGGTGCGGGCCGCGTACCCCGACCTGGATGCGGCGGGCGTCATGAACCGGGTCATCGCCACCGCGAACGCAAACGGGCAATCGGTGCCCAGCCCCATCTACGGCAACGGCCTGATCGATGCTGCTGCTGCGGTGACCCGGTCTGTTGCTCCGGCCACAGGCGCCACCCCCACCGAGCTGCTGACGGAGTGGATCACGCTGCATCGCCGGGCCGAGATCGAGGTCGTGCCCACCGAGGTGCCCGCAGAGCAGGCGCCGGTGGTCGCCACTGAAGACCCGGCGCTGCCGGCCCAGAACGCGCTCACCGCATGGCTACCCAACCAACTGACTTTGACCTATATCAGCCTTCCGCTCGCTGTGCTCGTGGGGTTTGGTATCCTAGTAACGCTGTTCGGCATTGGGGCCACTCGGCATATCAAGCGAATTCGGCGCAACCCCAAAGATTTCGCACAATCATAATCATGTAGGAGGCCTTCTCATCGTGCCCAAAATTCTCATTGTCGGTGGCGGTTACGCCGGTTTTTACACGGCGTGGAAGCTCGAGAAATGGCTGCGATCCGGCGAAGCCGAGGTCACCATTGTTGACCCACTGCCGTACATGACGTACCAGCCCTTCCTGCCGGAGGTCGCGGCCGGGTCCATCGAACCGCGTCACGCGGTCGTGTCGCACCGTCGTCACCTGAAGAAGACCAATGTCGTCTCGGCCAAGGTCACGCACGTGAACCACGCTGAGAAGACCGCGACGATCACACCGCCGATCGGTGAGCCGTACGAGTTCACGTACGACATCGTCGTGGTCACTGCCGGCGCAGTGTCGCGCACCTTCCCCATCCCGGGCGTCGCCGACCAGGCCATCGGCCTCAAGACCATCGAAGAGGCCGTCGCCATTCGCGATCGCGTGCTCACCAACTTCGACCAGGCCGCAGCGCTTCCGGCTGGACCTGAGCGCGAGCGCCTGCTCACCTTCGTCGTGGTCGGTGGCGGGTTCGCCGGTATCGAGGTCTTCGCCGAGCTGCGTTCCTTCGCGACGTCGCTGCTCACCCTCTACCCGGAGATCAGCTTCGAAGAGACCAATTTTCACCTCATCGAAGCCATGGGTCGCATCATGCCCGAGGTTTCCCTCAAGACGAGCCTGTGGGTCATCGACAATCTGGCCGGCCGCGGTGCCCAGATTCACCTCGACACCCAGCTGACCAGCGCCGTCGACGGCAAGATCGAACTCTCCACCGGCGAGACCTTCGAGACCGACCTCATCGTCTGGACCGCCGGCGTCATGGCCAACCCGACGATCGTGCGCCACACCGACCTTCCCATTGAAGAGCGCGGTCGCCTGCAGGTTCGGGCAGACCTGCGCGTCGGAACCGAAGATGACATCATCACCGATGCCTGGGGCGCCGGTGACGTCAGCTGCGTCCCCGACCTGAGCGGCGGCGGCGTCGGCGGCAACTGCGTACCCAACGCCCAGCACGCCGTGCGTCAGGGCAAACTGCTCGCCAAGAACCTCGTCGCCGTGCTGCGCGGCGAAGAGCCCGTGCAGTACCTGCACAAGAACTTGGGCGCTGTCGCCGGCCTTGGCATTGGAGTCGGCGTGTTCCAGAGCGGCAACCTGGCTATCAAGGGCATGCCGGCCTGGTTCGCCCACCGCGGATACCACGGTCTCGCCATGCCGAGCTGGGAGCGCAAGCTGCGCGTGGTCTGGGGCTGGGTCAACAACGTGTTCCTCGGCCGCGATGTGGTCTCGCTGAGCGCCACCGAGAACCCGCGCGCCGTGTTCGAAGAGTTCGCGTCGCGTCCGAAACCGCCGGCACCAGCCGCCGCGCCCGTAGCACCCGCAGCCAAGGCGCCGACCGCCCCGCGCGCGCCCCGTGCGCCGCGCAAGCCCACGGTCAAGGCCGCCGCAGCGGATGCCGCTGCTGGCACCACCAAGGCTCCCACCACAGCCAACGCACCGGTTGCAGAGAAGGCGTCCGCCGAGGCATCCGCTTCGAAGTAGGTTCACTGCAAAGTGCTGCCGGGCGATTTCATTGCCCGGCAGCACTTACGCTGTAACTGCCCGTCTTCGGGCACGCCCCCATAGCCCAATTGGCAGAGGCAGACGACTTAAAATCGTCACAGTCTGGGTTCAAGTCCCAGTGGGGGCACCACGAATACTTCTCCGCTGATCTGGGCTTTAACTCGTACCAACGTATGGGAATGGATCCGTTGTGTGGGCGACCCGCCTGGCGATCGGCAAGCTGCCGCCGAGCCTGCTTCGGCAGACCGCCCGGCACAATGTAGCGACGGTGTCGGCCCGGTACCCGGCGCAGGGCTGCACCTGGCGGCGGGATCGCCAACCGGCGGGACGCCGTGAGCAGCCCTAACAGCGCTCATCACGTTCTCATTGGTGGGTGGCGCCGCTGCCGCAACGGCCGCGACAATTCAACTGTGGTCGCCCTGGGCAGAATCCCCGGACGCCATCGCCACCTACACGTTGCCGAGCGGAGCGGAGTGTGAACTCCGGCTCGGCAACGTTAACGGAAGCGATCCTGAAGCAGTCCGTGCAGTCCGGGACCTTTACCGGGCCGCGAGCATTGATGCCCTTCTCACCCAAGAAACGATCGATGAAACCATCGCTCAACTCCGGACTGAAGAATCCACCTGGATGAACGACGATGGGTCCACGGAGGCCGCAGGGTACGGAACCGTCCACTACAGCGCCGACTCCGAGTACGATTCCGCCGTCAATCGCATCTTGACCAACACACTTAGCAGCGAGCTCGCCCGGCAAGGCATTGATGGATCCGAGTCCAATCTCCGCTACGACGGGGAGGGCAACTGCCCCGGTGCAGACTGGTGATTCGGAACCCAACGGATTCGGCCCTCCGCCTCACTGATGTTCTGTCTCTCAACACCCCCGATCTACTGCGATACCTAGAACGTCGGCTCAACCGCGACGATGCCGCCGATGCCCTTGCAGATCTGATGACCATCGGGTGGCGGCGAGCAAATGCGTTGCCGACAGGTCCGGAACAAGCGAGAATGTGGCTCTTCGGGATCGCCCGCCACGTCGTTGCTAACGCCGCGCGTACAGAACGGCGACAGTCGAATCTTGCCGAACGACTTCGCGAAACTCTCCGAACCACGCCCGCAGAGGTCCGGTCTATCGATGAAGACGCCGAGGTCCGAGATGCCATAGCCCGTCTCGCACCCGACCAGGCTGAGCTCGTTCGGCTTATCCACTGGGAGGGGTTTTCCATCGCCGAAGCCGGCAAGATCTTGGGCATCAGCGCCTCCACAGCTCGAACGCGATATCAACGCGCGCGAGCAGACCTCAAAGCCGCGCTCTCGCTCCACGGTGACGCGCAAATATATGCTCGCGATAATCCGCGCGCAATCGTTGCGGCGGCACAATCGGAGCAACGATGATCAACTCAACCGTTACACAGATCGACCCAGCAGCCATCTCGCTACCCCCAACGCACTCGGTTGACATCACAGATTTCATCCCCACGCCCTCGTTGGGGACGAGGGAAGCCACACCCTCGTAGCTCCAGCTTTGTGTCGAAACCCACATATCTCAAAACCTTTGGGGTGGATGACGGCCAGAGCCGCGAATTCTTGTCCCGTGAGACGCAGGCCGGATGTTCCTGCGGGCGAAGTACACGCGACAAGTTTGCTCAGACGGGTGGCGAACCAAGTTTCCGCGGGCCCGTTCCCGCAGGAGGTCCGGCTAACGGGCCACTCGATCTGACTCAGCACACGTGCGGAGCCGCTGCAACTGGGGTACGTTGCGACGCATAAGAGCGAAGATTGTAGGCCGCCTACTTGCGCTGCTCGGAATCGGCGTTCTAAGGCCGAGAAGGAGTCGTTGACCTGTTGCGCCTCCGCTGTTCAGAAGGGCATGTCTCGCAATGAAACGAATAACTCCATATCCGGAATGGGTGCTGTGGTCCTTGCTCATTCTCGGCGTCCTGTACTTCATGTACAGCCTCATATTCGTCGCAGATCCAATGTCGAAGGTCGTATTCTGCGTGATCGCTGTCATAGCCGTTGCCGTGTGTTGGGCTGATCTGCGGCGTGCTGCCAGGATCAAGCATCACGAGAAGCGACCGACTTGATAAGGTGCACTCGAGCCGTTCCGCAAGACGTTCCCGATTCGGGACATACCTCCGGAACAGGCAGCGTCTGTCACCCAGCATGCCAATCGTTGGGGTCGTGACATTTTACGCGTGAAACCGGCCCG
>NZ_SOFW01000010.1:0-24999 GCF_004402315.1 Cryobacterium sp. TMT1-3 | reverse complement strand
CCGGGGCCGACAGCACGGCCGCCGGCGCGAGCAGCCTGGCTGCCGGCGCCACCACGGCCAGCACCGGTGCGGGCACCCTCGCCGCCGGGCTCGGGCAGCTCGAGGCCGGCGCCGACACACTGAGCGCCTCGCTCGAGGTTGGCGTCGACCAGATACCGAGCTACACCGCCGACCAGGCGAGCGCTCTCGCGGCGGTCACCTCCGCGCCCGTCGCCGCTGAACACGTACGGGAGAACCCCGTCGGGTTCTACGGGGAAGGCCTCGCCGCGTACTTCATTCCGCTCGCGCTCTGGGTCGGCGGAATCGGCATGTACTTTCTGTTTCGTCCGCTGTCACCGCAGGCCGTCGCATCCACTGCCCGACCGGTGCGCGTGGCCCTGACCGGCCTCGCTCCCGGGCTGCTGTTCGGACTGTTGCAGGCCGGACTGCTGCTCGCGGTGCTGCACTTTCTGGTGGGGCTCGAGGCGGCCAATTTTGCGGCCCTCGCCGCTTTCACGGTGATCGTGGCACTCGTCTTCACCGCCATTCACCACAGCCTGATCGCACTGCTCGGCGGCCGCGGACGCCTCGTGGCCCTGCTGCTGCTCATTCTGCAGCTCGCGTCGGCCGGAGGCACCTATCCGGTGCAGACCTCGCCGGGATTCTTCCAGTGGATCAGCCCGGCCCTGCCGATGACCTACGCGGTCGACGGTGTGCGGCGGCTCATCGCCGAGGGGTGGACGAGTGCCATTCTGGTTGACGTTCTCGCCCTTCTCGCGTTCGGAATCGGCGCGTTCACCGTCTCGGTGTTCGCCAGCCGCTCCATGAAGATCTGGTCGATCGGCAAGCTGCACCCCTCGCTGAAAATATAGGGAGCCACATGCGCGGCGCTCAGTCGTGTGCGGTCAACGCCTGTGCGAGCAGGGCGGCGAGGGCCGGCTGTCCACCGGCACGTATCGCGGCGCGCTGGCGCTCGGCCCCGGTGCCGAGTCGCCGTGACCGGGCCAGCAGCGCCTCTATACGATCGCGGTTGCCGACCTCGTCGATGGCATCGCCGGCGTAATGCAGCAGCGCCGCCGTCACAGCGGATGCGCTCTCCAGCGTGCCCGACACCGGATTCAGCAGCGTCGACTCCATCCCCTCCCGGGCGGCGTGCCACAGCCCCGCGTCGAGCAGTTCCGGCGCGATGTCGATGGGGGCGACATCCGTTTCCCCGTCGCGCAGCGCAGTCGTGACCGCCGCCCGGGTCAGGGCGGCGAGCAGCAAGGTTGACGGCGCATCGAGCTGGGCGTCGCAGACGCGAATCTCCACGGTCGGATGATCCTCGGCGAGGCGGGCATTCCACCAGATCGTGCGCAGGTCGTAGGTACCGCCCACGCCGACCAGGCGGCGGATGCGGCGGTCGTAATCGGCGGCATCCGCGAAAATCGGCGGGCAGCCGATCGTCGACCAGCGTCTCATGTGCACGCTGCGCCAACTGGAAAACCCGGTGTCGGCACCGTGCCAGAACGGCGAATTCACGGCCAGTGCGAGCAGCGTCGGCAGCCAGACCCGCACCCGATTAAGCGCCTGTACGCCGGCTTCGCGGCTGGGAATACCGACGTGCACGTGCAGCCCGTTGATGAGGTGGTCGGGCACCAAGCCTCGAAACTCGGTCTCAACGGTGTGATAGCGCTCCACATTGGTCACCTCCGGCCAGCCCTCGGTCTGGAAGGGCGCGCCGACGCCGGCAGCGAGCACTCCGCGCCTGAGGGCGGCACGGGCCAGCCGCGACCGAAAAGCGAGCAGATCAGCGGATGCCTGCTCGAACCGATCAAAGACCGGCGTTGACCGCTCGATCTGTGAGGCCAGAAACTCGTGGCTGACAAACCGTGACACGGGGGAGCGGCCACGCAGCTCGGCGTGCACATCATCGCCTACGTTGGCCGGCTGCAGTGTCGAGGGCTTCAGAAAGATGAATTCCTCTTCAATGCCGAATGTTCGCATTCATCACCTCCAGCACTTTCACCGGATACTACTTGAGAAACCGGTATCAAGCCGATACATTCTCAGATCGGCCAGGGGTCCCATGGGCATCCGCAGATGACTAACATGACATTTAGTTACGAACTTTGTGCAGGCGTAGGCTCTCGCACTGGATGGACTTATCTGGGGGTAAACGTGGTGCAGGTGACCGAGGTTCCATCCGGCGCGGCCCTGTCGTGGCGGCGCACCTTTCACGGAGCTCTCGGCGGGCTCCTCGGCTTCGTGGCCATGAGTGCGGCGGCCGGCGTTCTCGTGGCCGTGTCGGTGACCCCGGTGGTGGCGCTCTCGGGTCTGGCTGCCACCAACACCATCTCGGTGTTCGAGAACCTGCCGGGCTACGTCAATATCGAGACCCTGTCTCAAAAGAGCGACATCTTCGCCACCCGCAGTGACGGAAGCGTCGAACTGCTCGCCTCGTTCTACGATCAGAACCGCATCGAAGTGGGCTGGGACGCGATCAGCCAGTTCGCGAAGGATGCCGCGGTGTCGGGAGAAGACCCCCGATTCTACGAACATGGCGGGGTCGACCTGCAGGGCACCCTGCGTGCCACAGCCACGACGGTAGCCGGGGGCAACACCCAGGGCGGGTCATCCATCACGCAGCAATACGTGAAGAACGTACTCGTGCAGAAGTGCGAGCTGCTCACCGACCAGCGTGCGCACGATGCCTGCTACACCGCGGCGACCAAGACCACGCCCGACCGCAAACTCAAAGAAATGCGGCTCGCCATCGGGGTCGAGAAGAAGTACAGCAAACACGACATCCTGCAGCAGTACTTCAACATCACCGGTTTCGGCGGCACCGTCTACGGCATTGAGGCCGCCGCAAACTACTACTTCAACACCACCGCAGCTAACCTCACCCTGCCCCAGGCGGCGAGCCTCGTGGCGATCGTGAACAACCCGGTCAAGTTTCAGCTCGACAAGCCCGCGAGCGAGACCAACGGGGCCGCCAACGGCTACGCCGCCAACAAGCAGCGCCGCGACTACATACTGCGCGAGATGCTGCGTTACCAGAAGATCAGTCAGGCCGACTACGACGCCGCGGTTGTCGCTCCGGTCGAACCCGTCATCACCGAACCGAGCACGGGCTGCCAGACCGCACTGGCCAACGCGTTCTTCTGCGACTACGTGACCAAGATTCTGCAGACCGATCCCACCTTCGGCGCCGACGCCGCCACCCGCATGCTTAACTTTCGGCGCGGCGGCTACGACGTGTACACGACCCTCGACCTCGACGTGCAGAACGCTGCCGTGACCACCATGAACCAGCAGGTGCCCAAGGTCTATGCCGGCGGTGACGTGGGGGCGGTCATCACGAGCGTGCAGGTTGGCACCGGCCGGGTGCTCGCCATGACCCAGAACAAGGACTACAGCCAGGATCCGGCCGTGCAGGCGACCGGCGCCAACTACACGGGCATCAACTACGCCACCGACTACGCCGAGGGCGGGTCGAGCGGGTTCCAGCCCGGGTCGACCTATAAGGTCTTCACCCTGGCCGAGTGGGTGAAAGAGGGCCACTCGCTCAATGAGCGGGTCGACTCCCGGCGCAAGGCCAACTGGGGCAACTTTCAGGACAGCTGCCTCGGGCCGCAGAACTACGACAAGGAGAAACCACCCTGGAACCCGCGCAACGACGCGAACGAGTCCGGCGCCAACTACAGTGCGCTGCAGGCCACCGTCGGCTCGATCAACACCGGTTTCATTGGAATGGCCAAGCGGCTCGACCTCTGCGGCATTCGTCAGACGGCTGAGGCCTTCGGGGTGCACCGAGCCGACGGCAACCCGCTCTTACAGTCCGCGGCATCCGTTATCGGCACCAATGAAGTTGCGCCGCTGACGATGGCCGTCGCCTTCGCGGGCATCGCCAATAAGGGGGTGACCTGTTCGCCGATCGCGATCGACCGCATCGTCGGCCCGGGCGGGGTCGAGATTCCGGTGCCGCCGTCTACCTGCACACAGTCGGTTGATTCCACGGTGGCTGCGGGAATGGCCTATGCCATGCGCCGGGTGATGACCGGGGGAACGGGGCAGACATCAAATGCGAACACGAGACCGTCCGTGCCGATGATCGGCAAGACCGGCACAACGGATGGCGCCAAGGACACCTGGATGAGCGGCGCGAGTACCAAGGTGGCCACGGTGGTCGCCGTGGTGAGCGTGACCGGAACGCTCAGCCAGCGGCGGCAATACTTCGGGCGCGACCAGATCGCGACGGCACGGCACCGCATGTGGCCGGTCGTGATGTCGGTCGTCAACGCCAAGTACGGCGGTGACGCCTTCGAGGAGCTCGCCCCCAAGTACATTCCGCCGCCCGTTGTCGTTGCCCCTCCGGCACCAGCGCCGCCGCCACCCGCACCAGCGCCGCCCGCACCAGCGCCGCCCGCGCCGCCCGACGCGGCTCCCGCCCCGCCCGGCCAGTAGCGCGCACCGTTGGACCGGCACGGTCAGGCGCTCTGCGCCGCATTGAGCTGATGCAGGGTGCCACCGACACTCGATGATGCTGAGTGCTCGATCAGCGGATGCGCACTGAGTTCGGCCGCGTAGGCGGCCGCGCTGGCCGCTTCCTGCGCGGCGGCGCGCTCAACGGCATGCCGCTCCTGCACCTGACGAGCCACGTCGAACAGGTTCCACAGGTTCTCCCCGGTTACCGACACTCCCTTCGCCCCTGAGCGGCGGGTGCGACCGCGCACGAGCATGTAATTGGTCTGGAACACCTGCCCGCCCACTCGCTCCTGCGCGTCGTGAAAGAACACGACATTGGAGACCGGGCCGGTGCCGTCGTCGAGGCTGATGAACACCACCCGGCGGCCACCACGCATCGGCGGCGTGTTCGTGGCTCGGCGCACCCCGGCGAGCAGCACCTCGGTGCCACCGGGCAGATTGCCGAGCTCGCTCGCCGGGGTGACCCCCAGCTCCTTGAACAGGGAGTGAAAGCGCTTCATCTGGTGGGACCCGACGGCCAGGTTCAGATCCAGCAGCTCCAGATCGGTCTGGGTGCGGCCGCGCAGTTCGAGCGACGTGATGGCGCCGGCCCGGTCGCCCGAGTACCGCGGCACGGGCAGCTCCACCTCGAATGCGAGCTGGTCGGCGCGAATCACGACGGCGGTGCCGCGCAACGACTGAATGTGCGCGAGCAGTTCGTGCCGCCGGGTGCGGTCATAACCGATGAACGTGTCGAGGGCGCCCACCCGGGCGAGCGCCTCGAAGGTGCGCCGCCGCGGATGCACCCGATCCCGAAAGTCCTGCAGCGAGCCAAACGGCTGGTGTCGGGCAATGCGCGCCCGCTCGGCCTCGGTGCTGCCGACCAGTTCCGGCAGCGCCAGACGGATGCCCTGGCTCCCGTCGGCGAGATCCTCCACACGGTAGTCCAGCGCGCTCGACTGCACGTCGAGGGGGAGCACCGGAACCCCGAGCACCCGGGCTTCGGCGACGATGAGATCTTTGGGCCACATGCCGGGGTCGTGGGTGAGCAGCCCGGCCAGAAAAGCCGCCGGGTGGTGGGTCTTCAGCCAGGCGGACTGGTAGGTGGGCAGGGCGAAGGCTGCGCCGTGCGCCTTGGCGAAACCGAAGCTGCCAAACCCCGCCAGCACCGTCCAGATCTGGTCGATGACCTTGTCGCTGAAGCCGCGGGCGAGGGCTTTCTCCCGCAGGTACTCCTCGATCTGCGGGAGCTGCTCCGGCTTACCCAGGTGGCGGCGAAAGACATCCGCTTTGCCGAGCCCGCAGCCGGTGAGTTCGTCGAACAGTCGCATGACCTGTTCGTGAAAGATGACGACGCCGTTGGTCTCGCGCAGAATCGGCTCGAACCGGGGGTGGATGTAGTCGGGCGAGACCTCGCCGTGCCGGGCCTGCAGATATTTGAGGGGCATGTTGTTCTTCATCGGTCCGGGCCGAAACAGCGAGATCTCCACCGTGAGGTCGTTGAACACCTCGGGCTGCAGCTTGCCGACGAGCTCCATCTGACCGGGGGACTCGATCTGGAAGATGCCGAGCGTGCGGGTGGAACGAATCAGTTCGAACGTTTTCGCATCGTCGAGCGGAACCCGGTCGAGGTCGATGCTCTCGCCGGTGAGCCGGTGGTGCTCTTCAACGGCGTGCGCCATGGCCGATTGCATGCGCACGCCGAGAATGTCGAGTTTGATGAGCCCCATCGGGTCCATGTCGTGTTTGTCGTACTGCGACATGGGCAGGCCCATGCCGCTCGCCTGCACCGGAGTGCGGTCGAGCAGGCTCGCGTCGGAGAGGATCACCCCGCAGGGGTGCACCGAGATGTGTCGGGGGAGCCGGTCGAGCCGCGCCGTGAGGTCGACCAGCAGGTCGAGCTGCTGCGACTCGCGCACTTCGGCGGCGAGGGCCTCGAGCTCGGGCTTCTCTTCCAGGGCGCGGCGAAAGTCGCGGGCGTTGAACCGCCACATCTGCTTGGCGATCACGTTGATCTGCGCGTCGGGCAGGCCGAGGGCCAGGCCGGCGTCACGCACGGCGCCGCGGCCGCGGTAGGCGTTGGTCATCGACATGAGCGAAACCCGGTCGCTGCCGAAGGCGCGAAAGACCTCACGGTAGATGTCGTGCCGCCTGGCCGACTCCACGTCGATGTCGATGTCGGGCAGCGTCTGGCGTTCGGGGGAGAGAAAACGTTCCCAGAGCAGTCCGTTCGCGATGGGTTCGACCGAAGACGTGCGCAGCGCATAGTTGAGCACCGAGCCGACCCCCGAACCGCGAGCCTGAATACGGATGCCCATGCCGCGAATGATGTCGGCCACCCGCGACACGGTGAGAAAGTAGCTGGCAAAGCCTAAGTGCTCGACCGTTTTCATCTCGTGGGCGAGCTGGGCGTGGGCGGCGTCGACCGCGCGCGAGCCGCTCGCGGAGTACAGGTCGGCGATGCCGCTCCTGGCCCGCCGCCACAGCTCGGTGACCGGGTCACCGGTGACGCCGATGATGCGCGCTTCCGGCATGCGCGGGCGGCCGAGGCCGATGTCGCTCACCGGGTCGAGGCCGCAGCGGTCGGCGAGCCGCTCAGTATCGCCCAGCAGCCGTTCGAGTGCTCCGCCTTCGTGCAGGCCGGCGTCGACGACCATGCGGGCTACCTGGCGCATCATTCCGGCGGGTTTGAGCCAGGCCTGGCCGTTGGTCTGCGGGGTGTCGATTTCGGCGAGCGGCAGCAGAAAGCGCGCAGCGTCGGCGAGGTCAGCGGTGACCGCCTCGTCGGGGGTGCCGTACCGCACGGCATTGCTGAGCACCGCTGGCAGCCCGGCATTCTCGGCGAGGGCGAGCAGGCGCGTGGCCGGGGTCACACTGCCGACCGTGCCGCTCTCGGCGAGGTGGCAGACGATTTCGAGCACGACGGCGCCTTCGGGCAGGGCCCGCTGCCAGTGGGCGAGCCGCGCCGCGGCATCCGGGTTGTCGCGCCTGCCGACAGCGAGACCCACGTCGGAGTCGGGGCCGAGCAGCACGGTGAGCGAAGCGAGCCCGGCCAGGTCGGCCAGTCGTGCGCGCGAAATGCTCGGCCCGGTGTGTGCCGGCGTGAGCGCTGAGCGCTGGCCGGTACTGCCGCTGTGGGCGGCGCTGACCGCGCGGCAGAGCGCGGCGTAGCCGCGACCGTCTGTGTGGCCGTGGGCGAGCACGACCACCCGGCCGAGTGAGCGGTATTCCTCGTCGTGTACGGCGAGGTCGGCACCCAACCCGGGGCTGATGCCGGCGCTCACGCAGGCGCGCACGTGCTTGACGGCGCCATAGAGGCCGTCACGGTCGGTGATGGCCAGAAAACTCGCGCCCTGCGCGGCCGCCTGCTCGGCCAGGGCTTCGGGAAGCGTCACGCCATAGTGGGTTGAGTAGGCGCTCGCAACGTGCAGGTGCGCGAAATTCGTGCCCGCTGTTGCTGACCCCAGCGTGCCGGTCATCCCCAGTCCATTGCCAGAGTCCAGGACCCGTCCGTTCCGCGGCGCAGGTCGTAACGGTGCTGTTCTTCGCCGCCACGACTCGCGTCGAGTCGCCACAGCTCGGTGTCGATGCGGGTGGGGATTCCCTCGTTCTCCCACCACCGGGTGCGTTTGAACACGGCCTGCGGCTGCCCGATGACGGTGTGTTCAAACCGATTCCAGATGAACGCGCGCGGGTCGCCGTCGGCGGAGAGCTCAACGTCAACCGGAGCGTCAATGATGTGGGGCAAGGCGGGCTCCCTGGTTTGAGAAGGCAAAAATGCTGGTGTGTTTACAAAAACGAACGAAAGAAATATATGCTACAAAGTTCGAACAAAGCATTGTTCAGGTCGAATTTTATAGAATAAATCTTCTATGTGAAAAGTGTATGCCACACCACCGACATGCGCCATGGGAGTCTGTGTTGTTCCGGTCGGGGCTAGCCTGAACCAATGCACGATCATCCGGCAGGGAAGCCGCTCACCATAGTCATCGCGCCGGATTCGTTCAAGGGCAGCCTCAGCGCGGCCGAAGCCGCCGCGGCCATGGCTGACGGGGCCCGCGACGCTTTTCTCGCGCTCGGCCGGCCCGAAATTCGCCTCACGCTCTGCCCGATGGCCGACGGCGGCGAGGGCACCCTCGATGCCATCACGGCGGCCTGGGGCGCCCTGCCCCGCACCATGCTTACCGTCGATGCGCTCGGTCGCCGCCGCCGGGCTCGCTACGCCACCTCCGCCGACGGGCGCATCGGGTTCATCGAAGCGGCCGAGTCCAACGGCCTGCCCCTCGTAGCGGATGCCCCGCCCCAGCCCCAGCGCGCCGACACCTTCGGGGTCGGCTTGCTCGCCCGAGAACTGCTCGATCAGCGAGTCGACGAAATTCTGCTCTGCGTCGGAGGTTCCGCCAGCACCGACGGCGGAACGGGCCTGCTCGCCGCCCTCGGCGTGCGTTTTCTGGACATCGCCGGGCTGCCGGTCGCGCCGGGTGGTGCCGGACTGGCCCAGATCGCGTCAATCGACCTGGCCGGACTGCACCCGCATGCCCGAGCGGTGCGCTGGCGCGTCGCGGTCGACGTGAACAATCCGCTCTGCGGCCCCGCCGGCGCTGCCGCCGTGTTCGGCCCGCAAAAGGGTGCGCGGCCACGAGATGTCGCCGAGCTCGACGCCGGCCTGGCCCGCCTCGCCGCGATCGTGTTCGCCGAAACCGGCGAGAACATGCTCGACCGGCCCGGCGCTGGAGCGGCCGGCGGTATGCCGGCCACGCTCGTGCCGTTGCTGCGTGCCGAACTGGTTCCCGGCAGCACCCTGGTCGCGGCTGCCGTTGACCTGGCCCGCAAGATGACCTCCGCCGATCTCGTGCTCACCGGCGAAGGCAGTTTTGACGCCCAATCCCTCGGCGGCAAGGTGGCCGTGGCCGTTGCCCGCCTGGCCCCGGCAGGATGCCCGGTCGTCGTCATCGCCGGCCGGGTGGAACTGTCAGCGGTCGACTCCGCAGCATCCGGTGTCACCGCCGCCTTCTCGATCGCCGGCGGGCCGGCGACCCTCGACGACCTGCAGGCTCACGCCGCCGAACGGGTACGCGAAACCACCGCACACGCCGTGGCGCTCGTTCTGCAGTCCCGAAATCTCCGGTAGAGCCGGCGCCCCGAGCGTTCACCTGCGGTTCACCGACAAGACACCGGGTGGTTTCATGACGGAGAGGTGACGGCGGGAGGGTGGTTCCACCCCCGTTCGGGGCTCACCTGCCTGAGGAGCACTATGTCGCACCGTGAATCCACCGCCGCTGGTCGCCCGTTGCTGCCGTTGCTGCCGATGCAGGGGCACACCCTCGGCAAGCGCAGCGCAGTCACCTGCCACCTCAAGTGCGCGGATGCCTGCTTCCACCCGGTGCCCAACAAGAGCGGCAACGACTACTTTCGTGACATCGTCGGCGCGGCGCTGAGCCGCCGCTCCCTGCTCGTCGGCGTTGGTGTCGGTGCTGCGGCGATCGTTCTCGGGTCGGGCCAGACCCCTCCCGCGCTGGCCGCACCGGGCGGTCCGGCCGGCGGTTCCGGCGGCCTTGCCTTCACACCGATAGCGCCGGTTCCGGCGGCCGTCGACGCATTCTCGGTGCCCGTCGGCTACTCCTGGAACCCCATCATCCGCTGGGGAGACCCGCTGTTCGCCGCCACCGATCGGTTCGATCCCGTGCACCAGAGCGCCGCGTTGCAGGCGCTCCAGTTCGGCTACAACAACGACTATCTCGACATTCTCGAGGACCACAAGGGGCGAAACGGCATTCTCGTCACCAACCACGAGTACACCAACGAAAACATCATGTTCGCCCCGGCCGCCACCCCGGCCGAAGCGGATGAGCAGCGTCGCATCGCCATGATGGCCCACGGCATGTCCGTGGTCGCCCTCGAACGGAAGCGCGCCGGCTCACCCTGGACCTACCGTGTTGGCCACCGCCTCAACCGACGCATCACCGCGAACACCCCGTTCACGGTCACCGGTCCGGCCGCCGGCAGCGATCTGCTGAAGACCAGGGCCGACTCAACGGGCCGCACCGTGCTCGGCACCCTCGGCAATTGTGCTGGCGGCACGACCCCCTGGGGCACGGTGCTTTCCGGCGAGGAGAACTTCAACGGGTACTTTCGCACCAAGGGCACCAGCTCGGCGGATGCCCGCTACGGCCTGGCCGATCGCCCCACCGGTCGGCTCTGGGAGAACGTCGACGACCGGTTCGACGCCACCGTCGCCGGCAACGAGAACGAGCCCAACCGGTTCGGCTGGATCGTGGAGATCGACCCGGAGGAACCGAACGAGCCCCCGGTCAAGCACACGGCCCTCGGCCGATTCAAGCACGAGGGTGCCAACGTGATCGTCGGAAAGTCCGGCCATGTCGCCGCCTACATGGGCGATGACGAACGCTTCGACTACCTCTACAAGTTCGTCTCCCACGACCGGTTTGACAAGAAGAAGAGCCCCAAGGCCCGCGTGCATAACAAGGCCCTGCTCACCCGCGGTTCCCTGTACGTGGCCCGCTTCGCCGGCAACTCGCCGGTCGCTGAGATCACCGGCACCGGCCAGCTGCCCGCCGACGGCCTCTTCGACGGCACCGGCCAGTGGGTGGCGCTCGTCATCGACGGCGTCTGCCAGGTGCCCGGCTTCAGCACCGACGAGGCCCTTGTGAACACCCGCCTGGTAGCGGATGCCGTCGGCGCCACCAAAATGGACCGCTGCGAAGACGTCGAGCCGAGCCCGGTGACCGGCAAAATCTACGTCGCCTGCACGAACAACACCGATCGTGGCCTGCCGGGCAAAGAGGGCGCGACCGAGCCCAACCCGCGGGCGGTCAACCGGGATGGCCACATCGTGGAAATCACCGAGACCGGCTCCGACGCGACCGCGGTGACCTTCGACTGGAACCTGCTGCTCGTCTGCGGCGACCCGAAGACGAACACGAGCACCTACTTCGCCGGCTTTCCGAGCGAGAAGGTCTCGCCCATCTCCTGCCCGGACAACGTGGCCTTCGACACCCAGGGCAACCTGTGGATCTCCACAGACGGCGCGCCAAGCACGATCGGCTTCTGCGACGGCCTGTTCAAGGTTCCGCTCGTTGGACCCGAGCGGGGGCGTGTGCAGCAGTTCCTCGCGGTGCCGCGGCAGGCTGAGACCTGTGGTCCGGTCATCCGCTCCGAACAGTCGATGGTCTATGTCGCCGTGCAGCACCCGGGGGAGAACGGAAGCTGGGCCGCGCAGGCCAGTCGATTCCCGGACTATGTCGCGCTGGGGGCGACCGCACCGGCCGGCGCGTGGGCCGGACCGCGGCCATCCGTTGTGCAGGTTTGGAAGGCCTGAGGCGCTTCCCGCTGGTTTCTGCTTAGGCCAGAACGGGGGCCAGGAACTGGCAGTTGGCTGATTGTAATTTCTCGGAACCGTGGTGGAGTGAGAGGGCTGCTATCAGAATCAGCAGCGCTCACCCACTGCGGAGAAGGTTATTCGGCCTGCTCCGCGAAGAAAACGAGAAAGGTAGTTCATGACGGGGAACAGAGCAGTTGCCTACAAGAGCGCCGGAGTCGTCGAGGTCATCGACATCGACTACCCCACGTTCGAACTCAAAGACGGACCGGGCGTCAACCCGGCCAACGTCGGCCGCAAGGTACCGCACGGCGTCATTCTGAAGACCGTGACCACCAATATCTGCGGCTCGGACCAGCACATGGTGCGTGGCCGCACCACAGCACCGAGCAACCTGGTGCTGGGTCACGAAATCACCGGCGAAGTGGTCGAAGCCGGCCCCGACGTTGAATTCATCAAGGTCGGCGACATCGTGTCGGTGCCGTTCAACATCAGCTGCGGTCGCTGCCGCAACTGTAAGGAACGCAAGACCGGTATCTGCCTCAACGTCAACCCGGACCGTCCGGGCAGCGCCTACGGCTACGTCGACATGGGCGGTTGGGTGGGCGGCCAGGCCGAATACGTGCTCGTTCCCTACGCCGACTGGAACCTGTTGAAGTTTCCCGACCGGGACCAGGCTCTCGAGAAGATCATGGACCTCACCATGCTGTCGGACATCTTCCCGACCGGATTCCACGGGGCCTACACGGCCGGGGCCGGCGTCGGATCGACCGTCTACGTGGCGGGAGCCGGCCCGGTAGGCCTCGCTGCCGCCGTGTCGGCCCAGCTGCTCGGTGCGGCCGTCGTCATCGTGGGCGACATGAACACAGAACGTCTCGCGCAGGCTCGCAGCTTCGGCTGCGAAACGATCGACCTCACCCAGGGCGAGCCGGGGGAGCAGATCGAGCAGATTCTCGGCATTCCGGAGGTCGACGCCGGTGTCGACGCCGTCGGCTTCGAGGCACGCGGCCACGGCAAGGACGCCGACCACGAGGCTCCGGCCACCGTGCTCAACTCGCTTATGACGGTTACCGCCGCCGGCGGTGCCCTCGGCATTCCGGGCCTCTACGTCACGGGTGACCCGGGAGCCAAGGAAAAGGCCGCCCAGGTGGGCTCGCTGTCGATTCGGTTGGGACTCGGCTGGGCTAAGTCGTTGTCCTTCACCACCGGACAGTGCCCGGTGATGAAGTACAACCGCCAGTTGATGATGGCGATTCTGCACGACAAGGTACAGATTGCCAAGGCCGTCAACGCCCAGGCCATCAGCCTCGAAGATGCGCCGCGTGGCTACGCCGAATTCGACGCCGGCGCGGCGACGAAGTACGTGCTGAACCCGAACGGCTACGTCAAGGGCTAGCAACACTGCCTCACGGCACTCATCAAGCGGATGGCCCGGCCGGGAATTCTCCCGGCCAGGCCGTCCCTGTCTCGGCGACCATCGGCATCCGCTCGTCGCGTGGCTTATTCAGGAAACCCGACCCGAATCTGCGTGAATCAGGTCTGAGCCGCTTCCAAACTGGCGAATTTCCTGAATTGGCCACGGCGTGCGGCGGTGTGCGGGCATCCGCCAGGTGTCGGTGTGCTTAGAACCGGTGTTCTGAGCACGCCCGAACGGGGGCACGGCGATTAGGGTGGAAACATGACCGGCGCCGACGTTGAAGTACCAGTTCCGCGCTTCTATCGAAAGCGGGCGGATATACCGATAACCCTCGAAACCCCGACCGGGTTAGTGACCGACCGCATGAACCGTCCGCTGCACGACCTGCGCCTGAGCGTCACCGACCGCTGCAACTTTCGCTGCGTGTATTGCATGCCCAAGGAGATATTCGGCCGGGACTTCGCGTTCATGGAACACGACGAACTGCTCAGCTTCGAGGAACTCACCCGGCTCGCGCGCATCAGCGTCGCGCACGGAGTTGAGAAAATTCGCCTGACCGGCGGTGAACCGCTCTTACGCAAGGGCATCGAAGACCTCATCGCGCTGCTGGCCGAGCTGCGCACGCCCGACGGGCGGGAGATTGACATTGCGCTCACCACCAACGGGTCGGCGCTCGCCATGAAGGCGCAGGCGCTCAAGGATGCCGGCCTCAAGCGCGTCACCGTCTCGCTCGACTCGCTCGACGACACCACGTTTCGCACCATGAACGACGTGAAATTTCCGGTCGCCAAGGTGCTGCACGGTATCGACGTTGCCGAAGCGGTCGGGCTCGGTCCGATCAAGGTCAACATGGTCGTGCAGCGTGGCAAGAACGACCAGGACATCGTGGCCATGGCCCGTCATTTTAAGGACACCCCGTATATTCTGCGGTTCATCGAGTTCATGGACGTCGGCACGAGCAACGGCTGGGAGATGGGCGCGGTCGTGCCGTCGAAAGACGTGATCGCGCGCATCCACGCCGAGCTGCCGCTTGAAGAGATCGCGCCGAACTACAGCGGCGAGACCTCACGCCGCTGGCGCTACCAGGACGGCGGCGGCGAGATCGGCGTCATCTCGAGCGTCACCCAGAATTTCTGCCAGACCTGTTCCCGCGCCCGGGTGTCGACCGACGGCAAGCTGTTCACCTGCCTGTTCGCCACCGAGGGTCACGACCTGCGGGCGCTCATGCGCGGCGGCTGCTCCGACGCCGAGCTCTCCACCGTCATGGCGCACCTCTGGCGTGAGCGCACCGACCGGTATTCGCAGCTGCGCAGCGCCAAGACCAGCGAACTGCGGGCATCCGGTGCCAAGAAGATTGAAATGAGCTACATCGGCGGGTGAGCGGCCGGCACCCAACGCCGGTAAATTTGCGACACGCCGGGCTCGGACGAACGAAATCACGGCGTGTCGTGAATCGACCGGCACAGCGTACCGACCTGCGGCCCGGGCCGACCCGTGGCAGACTTTGAACATGAGCAGAATTACCGCGCGACGCAAAATCACCCGGCTCACCGTCGGCTCCCGAACCCTGGCCGGCGAAGACCTGCTCGCGGTCGAAGAACCCCTGGAGATTCGCGTGAACGGCCGCCGCCTCGCCGTCACGATGCGCACCCCCGGCAACGACATCGACCTCGCGGCCGGGTTCCTGGTCTCCGAGGGCGTCATCACCACGGGCGACGGCTTCAACACCGCCCGGTATTGCGCGGGAGCGGTCGACGGTGTCAACACCTACAATGTGCTCGACGTCACCCTTGGCCCGGGCGTCGCGCCGCCCGCACCGAGCCTCGAACGCTCGCTGCTGACCACCAGCTCCTGTGGCCTGTGCGGCAAGGAGAGCATCGACGCCGTGCGCACCAAATCGGCCTTCGTCATAGCGGATGACCCGGTGCGAGTGGATGCCGAATCGCTCACCACGTTCCCGGAGCAGCTGCGCGCCGGCCAGAACGTGTTTGAGAAGACCGGCGGCATTCACGCGGCCGGTCTATTTGACGCTGCCACCGGAGAACTGCTCGTGCTGCGCGAAGATGTGGGCCGGCACAATGCCGTCGACAAGGTGATCGGCTGGGCGGTCAAGGAAAACCGGCTACCGCTGACCGGCACCGTGCTCATGGTGTCGAGCCGGGCCAGTTTCGAACTGACCCAGAAGGCCCTGATGGCCGGCATCCCGGTGCTGGCAGCAGTCTCGGCGCCGTCGTCACTCGCCGCGGAGTTCGCCGCCGAGGTGGGCATGACCCTGGTCGGTTTTCTCCGCGGCGACTCCATGGTCATCTATGCCGGCGGTGACCGCATCGTCGACCGAGCGGATGCCGCGTCCGCTGCAGTGGCGTAGCCGCCAGCACTGGCGCAGCTCCAACGACACTCGTCGCGCGGGTGTTCTGGCCAGGCCAGAACTCCCGCGCATTGGCGCAGCTCCCGCGCGACGGGTGGTACCGGGTCAGGCAGCGGTGCCGGCCCGCACGAAGCGCACCGTCATAGCCTTGTATCCGGGGGTGTTCGACTCGCGGGCCACGAGTTCGCGGTGCATGAGGGCGTTCGCCTCGGGAAAGTAGGCGGCCGCGCATCCCCGCGGCGTGGGATAGACCACGAGACGGAAGGCATCCGCTCGTCGCTCCACGCCCCGGAAGGTGCTGATCACGTCGACCAGGTCGCGGTCCGCAAAGCCGAGTTCGGTGACATCATCTTCGTGGATGAGGATAACCCGGCGGGCGTTCTTGATTCCGCGATACCGGTCGTCGAGCCCGTAGAACGTGGTGTTGTACTGGTCGTGGCTGCGAATGGTCTGCAGAATCAGGTGACCCTCGGGCGGTGACAGATATTCGATCGGGCTCACGGTGAACCGGGCGAGACCGATTTCGGTGGCGAAGCTGCGGGTGTCGCGCGGAGGGTTGGGCAGCACGAACCCGTTCTTGGTCTTGAGCCGCGCGTTGAAATCGTCGAAGCCGGGCACGACGCGGGAGATATGGTCGCGAACAACGTCGTAGTTGTCGGCCATCGCCTTCCAGTCGACCGGGTGGTCGTCGCCGAGAGTGGCGTGCGCCATGCGGGCGATGATCACCGGTTCGGCCAGCAGATGCTCCGACACCGGCTCCAGTCGACCCTGGGTCGTGCGCACGACCGACATCGAGTCTTCCACCGACAGCACCTGGCGGCCAGACGGATGCTTGTCATCGGTATCCGTGCGGCCGAGCGTTGGCAGAATGAGCGAGGTCTTGCCGTGCATCACGTGCGAGCGGTTGGGTTTGGTGGAGACGTGCACGGTGAGGCCGACGCGCTGCATGGCCTTCTCGAGCATGTCCGTGTCGGAACAGGCGAGGGCAAAATTGCCGCCCATCGACACGAACACGTCCACCCGGTCGTGCACGAAGGCATCGACCGTGTCGACGGAGTCGAGGCCGTGCTCCCGCGGCGACACGATGCCGAACTCGGCGTCGAGCGCGGCGAGCATGTCTTCTTTCGGCTTCTCCCAGACACCCATGGTGCGGTCGCCCTGCACGTTGGAGTGGCCGCGCACCGGGCACGCGCCGGCGCCGGGCTTGCCGAAGTTTCCCTGCAACAGCAGCAGGTTGATGATCTCCTTGAGGGTGTTCACCGAGTGCGGCTGCTGGGTCAGGCCGAGCGCCCAGCAGATGATGGTGGCCTTGCTGGCCACGAGCAGCTGCGCCACCGTCTCAATCGCGGCACGTTCGAGCCCGGTGGCTTTCTTCGTCTCGTCCCAGTCGACTACCGATCGGGCCGCGCGATAGGCCTCGATCCCGTCGGTGTTCGCGGCGACGAACTCGTGGTCGATGACCGACCCGGGAACGCGCGCCTCTTCTTCAAGCAGCAGGTGACCGAGCGCCTGGAACAGGGCCAGGTCGCCTCCGACCTTGATCTGCAAAAACTCATCGGCCAGGTTGGTGCCCTTGCCGATGACGCCCTTGGGGGTCTGCGGATCCATGAAGTTGAACAGCCCGGCCTCCGGCAGCGGATTGACCGCCACGATCCGGCCACCGTTGTCCTTGCACTCGGCCAGGGCCGACAGCATGCGCGGATGGTTGGTGCCCGGGTTCTGGCCGACCACCAGGATGAGTTCGGCCTGGTGGATGTCCTCGAGAGAGACCGTACCCTTGCCGATGCCGATCGTGGGGTTCAGAGCAGAGCCCGAGGATTCGTGGCACATGTTGGAGCAATCCGGCAGGTTGTTGGTGCCGATGGACCGGGCGAACAGCTGGTACATGAACGCCGACTCGTTGGCGGTGCGACCGGAGGTGTAGAACACGGTGCGGTCGGGAACGGTGGCTCGAATCTTCTCGCCGATGAGTTCGAAGGCGTCGTCCCAGGAGATTTGCGAATAGTGGGTGTCGCCCGGGCGAATCACCACGGGGTGCGTGATGCGGCCCTGGTTGCCGAGCCAGTATTCGGTCTTGGTGGCGAGCTCGGCGATGGAATGCTCGGCCCAGAATGCCGGCGTCACCGTGCGCAGTGTGCTCTCCTCGGCGACGGCCTTCGCGCCGTTTTCGCAGAATTCTGCGGTCTTGCGGTGTCCACGGGACTCCGGCCACGCGCATCCGGGGCAGTCGGTGCCGTCGCGCTGGTTGAGTCGCAGCAGCGAACGGGCCGTGCGCCCGATACCGGCCTGGGCGATGCCCCGATCGAGAGCCACAACTACGGCTTCAACACCCGCCGCATGGGTTTTGGGCGCGGTGACAACGAGATTACTTTCGTTGATGTCTTCGATCGGAGCTGAGCGTGTCATAGAACCATCCTGCCTTGTCACCCGATCAAAATGCCCCTCAATGGCGAAATGGGTAAGGAATCCGAAAGAGAACTCGTTCCAGTCGTGCGTATAGTCTGTAGTTCGCGCATCACCAGACCCCCCGTTTGCGCACTACGTTCACGGTCACCGTGAACCGCCGAACCGCACAGCAACGTCGCTATACGCCTTCCCGGCAGCAAGGACATCTCAATGAGCTGGCTCGATCGAGACCGCACCATCGCCCCACCCGGATTCAACCGCTGGCTCATTCCGCCGGCCGCCCTCGCCGTGCACCTCTGCATCGGCCAGGCTTACGCCACGAGCGTCTACAAAACGGCGCTCGTGGCGCACTTCGACGCCAGTCTCGTGCAGATCGGGGTGATCTTCTCGATCGCCATCGTGATGCTGGGGCTTTCGGCGGCCATCATGGGCACCTGGGTCGACAGCAACGGACCTCGCAAGGCCATGTTCGTTGCGGCCCTGTTCTGGTCGGGCGGATTCCTGATCGGTTCGCTCGGAATCTTTTCGAATCAGCTCTGGCTGGTTTACCTCGGCTACGGCTTCATCGGCGGTATCGGGCTGGGCATTGGCTACATCTCACCGGTCTCGACCCTGATTAAATGGTTCCCGGACCGCCCGGGGCTGGCCACCGGCATGGCCATCATGGGCTTCGGTGGCGGCGCACTCATCGCGAGCCCGGTGTCGACGATGCTGCTCAGCTTCTACGACCCGAACTCGGGTGCAGCGAATTGGGTTGCCAGCGGCGATGCAGTCGGCAAGCTGTTCTTGACCCTCGCCGTGATCTACTGCGCATACATGATGTTCGGGGCCTTCACCATTAAGGTTCCGGCCGCCGATTGGGTGCCGGCCGGATTCGATCCGACGAGGGTACGTGCCAAAGCCCTCGTCACCAGTAACCACGTCTCGGCCCGGAACGCCATTCGAACGCGTCAGTTCTGGTTGCTCTGGGTCGTGCTGTTCTGCAACGTCACGGCCGGTATCGGCATCCTCGAACAGGCCGCACCGATGATCCAGGACTTCTTCCGCCAGAATGACGGCGACTCGCTCGTCTCCGCCGCCGTTGCCGGCGGCTTCGTCGGCCTGCTATCGCTCGCCAACATGGGTGGACGCTTCATCTGGTCGGCCACCTCGGACAAAACCGGGCGCAAGAACATTTACATGGTCTATCTCGGCGTCGGCACCGTGCTGTACCTGCTGCTGGCCCTCTTCGGCCCCAGCACGACCGCGCTCTACGTGATTCTGGCCTTCATCATCATCTCGTTCTATGGCGTGGTTTCGCCACTATCCCGGCGTACCTGCGCGATCTGTTCGGCACCTTTCAGGTGGGCGCCATTCACGGCCGCCTGCTGACCGCGTGGTCGGCAGCCGGAATAGCCGGACCGCTCATTGTGAACTCGTTCCTGGACGCCCAGGGTGCGCCGGGAGAGCTCACCGCCGCGGCCTATCAGCCGGCCCTGCTCACCATGGTCGGGCTGCTCATGGTCGGTTTCGTGGCGAACCTGTTCGTGCGACCGGTGCCCTCCGAATTTCACGAACCCGACAAGCCCCTCGTCGGGTCAGCAGCAGGAAGGGCGCAGTCATGAAGAAGGCACAGCTCGTCGTTGGGTGGGCCTTGGTCGGTATTCCGCTCGCTTTCGGCATCATTCAAACACTCACCAAGGTGACGGCCCTGTTCGGCTAGATCACGTCAGACATTTTCGAAAACACAGAGTCACGCTCCAATCACTGGGGCGTGGCTCTATTCGACTAACCGGTATTTTTCCGCGCATCCCTGTTCTTGGCGCGATGACGGCGCTCTGAACGATTTCGGAAGTCTCCCAGCTTCAGGGCTGTGAATCATGCAATGATGGCGAATGGGGATTTAGCTAACCCAGCTAGCTACATCCATTCCGGGCGGATCAAATGCCCGGTTTTTTGGACTTGTCGACCTGGGATGGTCGAGATAGCCCCCGTTCACTCGCGGTGAGCCCGAATTGCCGCGATCGTTCCGTGGAAAATTCCGCGGGGAGGAGATGCCCGTGGCCACCCACACCGCCCTTGACGAGCAACGCGCTGCAGCCAGCATTCTTGACGGTATCCGGCGGGCCGATGACCTCACGGTCGCCGCCGCTCGCGATGGAGGAGTGCGGGCCGTGCGGCTGCTGGCTCAAGCGGCAACCGACCCCAGCGACCAGCTCACCGCCATCGCGGCGGTGCACGCTCTCGCCCAGGTCTTCGACGATTCCGCCGACGAGGTTCTGGTGGCCCTGCTGCACCATGACTCGGCGTTCCTGCGCGAGCACGCAGCCTGGGCCTTCGGCACTCGCCTGCCCCGCTATGACGCGATTGCGGGGCTCGTCACGCTCGTGCGTGAGGGCGGTTTCACCGGCATGCTGGCCCAGCGCACCCTGGAGCAGTGGGGTTCCTCGGCTGGCGATCAGGTCGGGCTTTTTCTCGAGGGTGCCCTGCTGGGCGTCAGCGAAGTCTTCGCCCGCGCCCGCCTGGTCGAGACCATCGGCCTCATCCCCGGCCGCGTGCCCGAACGCCTGCTGCGCCGCGTGGCCGTCGACAGCACCGAGAACCTGCGCGCGCGGGTTGCCGCGATCGCCGCCCTGGGTGACCGTGCCCCCAACACCGTCGTCATCTCGCTGCTCAGCGCACTCTCCCAAGCGGATGCCGCAGCACCCGCCTCCGAGACCGCCGAGCTCGCCGCCGTTGCCCGGCTGGCACTGTTCGACCTCACCGCGACCGATGCCCCGCGGGCACCGTGGAATCGGGGGACCACGATCGCCCAGCTGTTCCTGCACGCCGACATCGATGGTCAGTTGTCCCAGGTGGGTGCCGGAGACAACGGCGGCATCGCGACGCTGCTCGTGCGCCTCGGCGACGCCCTCGTGGCCAGGACCAGCGCGGCCGGCACCCGTACAGCTGAAACCGGCGTTGCCGGAGCGGTCGACCGGGTCATCACCATCTCCCGCGGCACCCATGACGGCGCACTCCGGGCCCTCGCCGATGTCGGATCGACCCTGCCTGGGCACTCCTTCGCGGCCGTACCGTTTGTCGGCGGCCCGGTGCCGTCGATCGATGCCTGGCCGCGGCGGGTTGCCGCGCAGCGTGGCATCCGCCGCATTCTGCGCTCGGCCGGCGTGGTCGATGCGATTCACCTGCGTATGGCAGACGTCGGCAGCCTCGCCGCGGCCACCGTCGCCCGTGACCTCGACATTCCGGTGGTGTTCACCGTGGCACCCGACCCGCACGGCGTGATTGACTCGCTCGAATCGAACGGCACCCTCACCCGCGCAAATTTCGGCACCGTCGACGCGAACGAGCACTTCTGGTTTCGTGCTCGCCTGGTGCAGCGGCTCGCCGCGGATGCCGCCCACACCGTGTTGTTTCCGCGCCCGCACCTGCAGCAGGACATCGAGCACCTGACCGGTATCGATATCGACGCGCATCCCGAACGGCACTCCGTCATTCCCGAGGGCATCGACCTCACGGTGATCGACCGTTCCCGAACGGATGCCCTCGGCTCGCTCGGCCTCACCGGTGGAAGCCTGCTGGTCTCCCGCGCCGCCCGCACCCGGGCCGCGGCCGAACCAGCCGCCCTGGCCTTCGATCAGCTCGACGACCTGCTCCGTACCCTCCCGCCCGAGCGCCGCGGCCTGCCCCTGCTGATCAGCGTCGGACGACTGCACCGCGTCAAGGGCATGGCCGCCCTGGTCGAGGCGTGGAGCACCGACTCGTCACTTCAGACCCGCTGCAATCTGCTGATTGTGGGAGGTGACCTCGAGCATCCGTCCTTCGACGAGGGTATCGAGCTGCAGCGCATGGCGGGGTCTCTGGCGAGCGGCGACCTTGGCGATGCTGCGGCACGCGGACTGCTGCTGGCCGGACACCGCGCCAACGACACGGTAGCCCGCTGGCTCGCCGCGGCCCGCTACGGCCGGCCTGGTCTCGCCGCACCGTTCGGGGTCTATGTCTGCGCGAGCATGAAAGAGGAGTTCGGCATCGCCCTGCTCGAGGCGATGGCGACCGGGCTCATGGTCGTCGCCCCCGACGGTGGCGGACCGGCCACTTACGTCCAGCACGGCGTGACCGGTTTTCTGGTTGATACCGGCAATCGCGACGCACTGGTTCGTTCCATCGCCGACGCACTCACCGTGGCGAATGGAGTGCACGGCGGCGCCAACGCGGCACGGGCCCGCAGCATGGTCATGAACAACTTCACGATCGAGGCGATGGCGACCACCCTCGCCGGCGTCTACCGTGACGTCGCCGTGGCGTTCGAGCCGGCCGTCTGGGAGCTGAGCGTCTCGTGACCCTGCTGATCATCAGCCCGGACTACGCCTCACACCTATATCCCCTCGCGACGCTCGGCACCGCCTGGGCGCGGGCCGGCGAACGCGTCGTGGTCGCGAGCGGGCCGGCCACGGCCGATATCGTGACCTCGTTCGGATTCGAACGGGAGAATCTGCAACTGGGCCGCGGTTCGAACCCCGGCACGATCCGGGTCGAAGCACAGCCCGTCGGCGAAGACGACGCCCTGCGCGGCTTCTTCGACGCCACCCGCCGCGGCATGGTCGACACCCTGCGTTTTCAGGCGGAGGCGCGCAGCAGCGACTTGCTCTACAACCCGGTCGAGATTGCTCGTGAGGTGCAGCACATCGTTGCCCGGGTGCAGCCCGACCAGGTGATCGTCGACCATCTGGCTTTCAGCGCCCGGCTGGGATTGCTCAGCGCTGGCGTTGCGCACGCCGACGTCGTGCTGGGGCATCCGTCTGCGCTGCCTGTCGGCACCGAGGTCTACGGCTACCCGCCGGCCTGGCCCACTGTGTTCTCGCCCGCAGCCGAGGAACTGGGCCTGCTGGAATTACAGTGCGAATCCGTGCGCGACACGTTCACGGCCCAGTGGAACGACGCGCTGCGCGAGCTCGATCCGGCAGCGCTTCCGAGCGTCGACGCTTTCCAGGAAACGGGCGACGTGCTGCTGCTGAACTACCCGGAAGAATTGCATTCGCCGGCGCGCACGAGCCAGCTGCCACCCCACGTTTTTCTCGGGTCTGCCGTGCGGTCCGAGGCGGTCGACCCGGAGGTCGAGGCCTGGCTCGCTGCCGATTCGCTGCCGGTGGTCTACGTCAGCTTCGGGAGTTTTCTCTCGGTGCGCGGTGACGTGCTCGCTCGCGTCGCCGCAGCCCTGGCCGGCTTGCCGGTTCGGGTCGCCATCGCCGTCGGTGCGACCGACCCCAGCGAGCTGGGCCCTATTCCGCATTCCTGGCTGGTGCGGGCGTTCCTGCCGCAGGTGCGCCTGCTGCAGCAAGCAGCACTCGCCGTGACCCACGGCGGCAACAATTCGGTGACCGAGGCGATGACGGCTGGTGTTCCGCTCGTCGTGCTGCCATTCTCGACCGACCAGTTCGCCGGCGCGGCCGCCCTCGACGCGGCGGGGTTCGGCGAGTCGCTGCCACCCAATACCGCTACGGTTCCCGATCTGCGGGCTGCCTGCGAGCGGATGCTGCGCCTCAGTTTCGACCCGAGTGCCGAGCAGCGCGCCCGCCTCGACGCACTCGCGCTGTCGCTGGCCGCGCAGTCCGGGGCCGAGCGGGCCTACGCCGCTCTCGCCCGGGTACCGGCCCGGGGTTAGTACTTGTCCCAGATTGTGGCGCTCGATCGTTTCCTGGTCTCGTCGTAANTGCAGTCTTCGGCGACGAGCACGGTGGATTCGTTCGCTGCGACGACGGTGAACGGGGCGGAGGGCACGGTGACGGTTCCTTCGACGGGTCGCCAGCCTTGGTCGCCGAAGCTGTAGTCGGCTCGGTAGTCGACGGTGAGGGTGACGGTGTAGGTGCCCTTTTCGGTGTAGGTGTGGCTGGTGGGGGTGGGGGTGAATTCGGTGAGGCCGAGGGCTTCCCAGCTGGCGCCGCCGGTCGCGGTCGAAATGGTGGCGCCGTCGCCGTAGGCCCAGTGGTAGCCGATCGGGGTGAACATGACTTGGGCGGGTTGGCCGAGGAGGAGTCCGTCGCCGAGTTGGGCGGATGCTCCGGCCCAGAAATTCGCAGCGAGTCCGACGATGGCCCAGCCGCCGGGTTCCATGCCGGTGGGGGTGGGGTAGGCGGGGAAGTTTTGCAGGTCGGAGACGCGCACGATGGTGGCGGGGGAGCAGACGGTGCAGGGGGTGGTTGGTGTGGGGTTGGTGGCGAAGGGAAGGAAGGATCCGTTACCGCAGGGGATGGTTTTGATGCCGGGTTTGGCCGGGTCTCCGTTGGCGCAGATGCGCGGTGGTGCCGTGGTGACCGTGCCGCCGCGTCCTCGCCGTGGGTGGCTCGAGGTTCCCGTGCCGCTGGAGCCCGAACTGGAGCCCGCCGTCAGGTCGACACTGCCACCGTTTGCGATACCGCCTGAAACAAGCGTGCTGGGACATGTCCCCGTTCTAATCTGCTCAGGAGTGCATAGCGGTGATCCCGCGTAGGACGCCATGCTGGGACCAGCGCTCAGGGCCAGAACAGCGAGAGCGCCGAGGACTAGCAAAAATTTGAACCGGACCATACTGTCGACTCCGAAATGAGTAGTTGTTGGGAATCCTTCTGCGGTGTGATGAATCGGACGAGCATCGGCCAACGCAAAGGAGCCTCAGGGTCATAGATTGGCTGCCCGGAGGCGTCGAGTAAATTGCTGTGCGTAATGTCGAGACAGAGGTACGTTCGAATTTCCCATGTCGCGTCCGAACGAGCTGAGGACGCTTGGATCGTCATTGAATCAAACACCGTGGTGCCCGTCAGTGAGCGTCCTTCTGCTTCCAGCTCCTTACGAGATGATGCGACTCCATCACGTTCTGCACCCGTTGTGAACGCCACATAGGTGTTCCAAGAGTCGGATCCGATCTTGCCGGCGACGTCACCCGCAGCCAGATACGCGGAATACGTAGCGGTCGCCGCTGCCAACGCTTCCTCGTTGGAGGCGAAGACGGGGGGAGTCTCGGTCGGCGCGGCGGTTGCTTCCGTGACGGGTGTTGTTGTGTCGCTGGGTGTGGGGGCGGGGGTGGCG
>NZ_SOFW01000004.1:0-29304 GCF_004402315.1 Cryobacterium sp. TMT1-3 | reverse complement strand
AGCCGGCGGCGCACGCCCCGGATTCACTCGTCCCGGCGCTCCGGCCGGAGCCCCCGGCTTCGGGCCGCCCCGCCCGGCCGGCGGT
Organism: Cryobacterium sp. TMT1-3; assembly: GCF_004402315.1. NCBI lineage: Bacteria > Bacillati > Actinomycetota > Actinomycetes > Micrococcales > Microbacteriaceae > Cryobacterium > Cryobacterium sp. TMT1-3. Next base: position 29,219 of record NZ_SOFW01000004.1, on the reverse strand, counting down.
GGCGGTGGAGCCGGTCGCGGTCGCGGCCCTGGCGGTGGTACCGCTGGTGCCTTCGGTCGCGGTGGCGGCAAGAACAAGGCGCGCAAGTCGAAGCGTACGAAGAGAGCAGAGTTCGAGCTGCGCGAGGCCCCGTCGCTGGGTGGCGTATCAGTACCCCGCGGCGACGGCGGCACCGTTGTTCGCCTGCGTCGCGGAGCATCCATCACGGACTTCGCCGACAAGATTGACGCGAGCCCCGGAAACCTCGTCACCGTACTGTTCCACCTCGGTGAAATGGCCACGGCAACGGAGTCCCTCGACGAGGCCACGTTCGACGTGCTCGGCAGCGAGCTCGGCTACAAGATTCAGATGGTCTCGCCCGATGACGAAGACCGTGAGCTGCTGCTCGCGTTCGACATCGACATCGACCAGGAACTCGAAGACGAAACCGATGAAGACCTCGAGATTCGTCCTCCCGTCGTCACCGTCATGGGCCACGTCGACCACGGTAAGACCGCGCTTCTTGACGCGATCCGTAACGCCAAGGTCGCCGAGGGTGAAGCAGGTGGCATCACGCAGCACATCGGCGCCTACCAGATCATCACCGAGCACGAGGGTATCGACCGCGCGCTGACCTTCATCGACACACCGGGCCACGAGGCGTTCACCGCCATGCGTGCTCGTGGTGCGCAGGTCACCGACATCGCCATCCTCGTGGTCGCTGCCGATGACGGCATCATGCCGCAGACGATTGAGGCGCTCAACCACGCCCAGGCGGCCAACGTGCCGATCGTGGTCGCGGTGAACAAGATCGACAAGCCCGGCGCGAACCCGCAGAAGGTGCGTCAGCAGCTCACCGAATTCGGTCTCGTCGCCGAAGAGTACGGCGGAGACGTCATGTTCGTCGACGTGTCGGCCAAGAACAAGACCGGTATCAAGGAAATTCTTGACGCCGTACTCCTGGTCGCCGATGCCGGACTCGACATGCGCTCCAACCCGAACAAGGACGCCCGCGGTGTCGCCATCGAGGCCCGCCTCGACAAGGGTCGCGGCGCTGTGGCAACCGTGCTCATCCAGTCCGGAACGCTGCACGTGGGAGACTCCATCGTCGCCGGAACGGCCTACGGCCGTGTTCGTGCGATGGCCGACGAAAACGGTGTTGCCGTTCTCGCCGCCACGCCGTCTCGCGCGGTTCAGGTGCAGGGCCTGTCGAGCGTTCCCCGCGCCGGAGACACCTTCCTCGTCATCGAGGAAGACCGCACCGCCCGTCAGATCGCCGAGAAGCGTGAAGCCGCCGAGCGCAACGCCCTGCTGGCCAAGGCCCGCAAGCGCATCAGCCTCGAAGACTTCACCCGTGCGCTCGAAGAGGGCAAGGTCGAGTCGCTCAACCTCATCATCAAGGGTGACGTCTCCGGTGCCGTTGAGGCCCTGGAAGAGTCGCTGCTCAAGATCGAGGTCGACGATTCGGTGCAGCTGCGGATCATCCACCGTGGTGTCGGTGCGGTCACGGAGAGCGACGTGAACCTCGCTACCGTCGACAACGCCATCATCATTGGGTTCAACGTTCGTCCCGACACGAAGGCCCGCGAGCGTGCTGCCCGCGAAGGCGTCGACGTGCGGTTCTACTCCGTCATCTACTCCGCCCTCGAGGACATCGAGAATTCCCTCAAGGGAATGCTCAAGCCCGAGTACGAAGAGATCCAGAGCGGTATCGCCGAAATTCGCGAGGTCTTCAGCTCGTCGAAGTTCGGAAACGTCGCCGGTGTCATCGTGCGGTCCGGTACCATCACCCGAAATGCCAAGGCTCGCGTCATTCGCGAGGGCATCGTGGTGGGGGACAACCTGGGCATCGAGTCGCTGCGTCGTTTCAAGGACGACGTCACCGAGGTTCGCACGGACTTCGAGTGTGGTATCGGACTGGGCAAGTTCAACGACATCCGAATTGGCGATGAGATCGAGACCATCGAAATGAAGGAGAAGCCGCGCGTCTAGCGTTGGTTTCGGGGGGTCGGGCTTCTCACGAAGCCCGACTTCCGCATTGGGTCGGGTCTCCGCGGAATTTCCTGTCAAAGGAAAGAGCGGGACCCCTACCCCGATTCCTCTTTGCCAGAAAACTCCGCTCCGACCCTCAGTTGGGTGGGCAGCATCCGTGTAATACGGAGACAAAACACAGAATGATCCGGCGCTTCGGCGCCGGCAAACAGGGAGTATCGAAATGGCAGATCCGGAACGCGCCAGAAAGATGGCGGACCGCATTAAGGTCATCATCGCCAAGCGGCTGGAACGGGGACTTCGCGATCCGAGGCTCGGCTTTGTGACCATCACCGATGTGAAGGTCACGGGCGATCTGCAGCACGCCTCGGTGTTCTACACCGTGTACGGCTCAATCGAGGAGCGCACCGAGAGCGCAGCGGCGTTGAAGGCCGCCACCGGCCTCATGCGCAGCGAGGTCGGCAAGAACATCACGGCGCGGCTTACCCCGTCGATCGAATTCATCGCCGACGGCATCCCCGAGAACGCCGCGCTCATCGACGACCTGCTTCGTGAAGCCCACGATCGGGATACCGCGACCGAAGACAGCAAGGGCACCGCCACGTACGCCGGCGACGCCGACCCGTACAAGAAGCCGCGCGACTACGACCTCGACGACGACTCTGATGACGATGCGTCTGCAGACGACGACGAGCCCGACGCCGCGAGCACCCCGAAGCACTAGCACCACCAGCACTCGCACCACCAGCACGACCAACCGGGCCCGGGCCCGGAAACTGGGCCCATGATCTATCGTGCTCCCGCTTTCCGGGCCCGGGCCCGGAAAGGTTTAAGGCGGGGGATTACGGGGCCGGGGCGGGTTCGGTGGTGCGCTCGTAGCGGGTGAAACGGTAGGGGAGCGCGGTGCTCGAGCGCAGCCATCCGCTTGCCGGGTCGGTGGCGACCCTGGCCCAGGCCGCGTCGAGCGCGGGCGCGACGGTGTCGCCGGCGATCGAGGCGTCGATCTCGGTCACCTCGAGTACGTCGGCGTGCGGCAGCGCGAGCCGATAGATTTCGGCGCCGCCGATCACCCAGACCGGCCCCTCGGCCAGCGCGAGGGCCTCATTGAGACTGTGCGCGACGGATGCCCCCTCCGCGGCCCAGCGCTGCTGCCGGGTGATCACGATGTTCTGCCGGCCCGGGAGAGGGCGAAAACGCTCCGGGAGCGAATCCCAGGTCCGTCGCCCCATGATGACGGCTCCGCCCCGGGTGACCGCGCGAAAATGCGTCAGGTCCTCCGGCAGATGCCAGGGCATGACCCCGTCGGCTCCGATCACCCCGCCGACCGTCTGCGCCCAGATCAGGCCGAGGGTCATACCGCGACCGCGCCCTTGATGGCGGGGTGATGCTGGTAGTTCTCCAGCATGAGGTCGTCGTACTCGTAGTCGAACAGGCTCGCTCGACCCGGCTTGATGCGCAGGGTGGGGGAGGGGAACGGCGTGCGGGAGAGCTGCTCGGTGACCTGCTCGACGTGGTTGTCGTAGATGTGACAGTCGCCGCCGGTCCAGACGAACTCGCCGAGTTCAAGCCCGGCCTGCTCGGCGACGAGCTGGGTGAGCAGCGCGTAGCTGGCAATGTTGAACGGCACGCCCAGGAACAAGTCGGCGCTGCGCTGGTAGAGCTGGCAGGAGAGTTTGCCGTCGGCGACGTAGAACTGGAACAGGGCGTGGCATGGGGCGAGCGCCATTTTCGGCAGGTCGGCCACGTTCCAGGCCGAGACGATCATTCGGCGGGAATCCGGGTCGGTGCGGAGGGTGTCGAGCACCTGGCTGATCTGGTCGATGGTCTCGCCGCCCGGGGTGGGCCAGGAGCGCCACTGCACGCCGTAGACCGGGCCGAGCTCGCCGCTCTCGTCGGCCCACTCATTCCAGATGCGTACGCCCTGCTCCTGCAGCCAGGTGACGTTGGAGTCGCCGCGCAGAAACCAGAGCAGTTCGTAGGCGATCGACGCGAAGTGCACCCGTTTGGTCGTCACGAGGGGAAAACCGTCGGCGAGGTCGAACCGCAGCTGGCGGCCGAAGACGCTGCGGGTTCCGGTTCCGGTGCGGTCCGCCTTGCGGGCACCATTCTCGAGGGTGTCGCGCAGCAGGGCTGAATACTGGGCATCGGCAGCTAAAGAAGTCACCGATCCATCGTAAACGATTCGCTCAGGTCGGCAGGGTGTATCCGTCGTCGGCCGGAATGGCGAGTCCATCGGCTACGAGGCTGGCTAGTGCGCGCCGCAACTGGGCCGCATCCGACCAGAGGGTGGCGATCTCGGCATCCGTCACCGAACGATGGGTTGACCGCAGCTCGGCCATGATCAGGCCGCGCACCTGCCGGTCGCTTCCCGCGAACTTCTTCTGCACCGTCTTGCGGGTGCCGGTGTATTCGGGATAGTCGGCGGCCCGCCAGGCACAATCATCCCGAATCGGGCATACCGCGCAGTGCGGGCGGCGGCTGGTGCAGACGACGGCGCCGAGCTCCATGATCGCGGCGTTGAACAGCGCGGCCTCCTGCGCGCTCTGCGGCAGCAGCGCCCCCATCGCGTCGAGGTCCCGGCCCCGGCTGGGCGGCGAGGGTTCCCCGACCCCGGCGATGGCGCGCGCGATCACCCGCCGAGTATTCGTGTCGACGACCGGATGTCGATGGCCGTACGCGAACGCGGCCACCGCTCGCGCGGTGTAATCGCCAATGCCGGTCAGAGCCAGCAGATCATTTAGATCGGAGGGCACCACACCGTCGTGCAGCTGGGTGATCTGCACCGCTGCGGCGTGCAACCACAGTGCGCGCCTCGGATACCCCAGGCTGGACCAGGCCCGTACCGCCTCGCTCGGCGGCACCGCGGCGAGGGAAGCCGGTGTCGGCCAGCGCGTCAGCCACTCCTCCAATCGGGGAATGACCCGGTTCACCGGCGTCTGCTGCAGCATGAACTCGCTCACCAAAATGCCCCAGGCCCCGAAGCCGTCGCGGCGCCACGGCAGGTCGCGCGCGTTCGCCACGAACCAGGAGTTGAGAGCGGAACTAATCATTTTCGCAGAGGGTGTGACGTTCATCCGTTCTAACCTAGGCTCGATTCATGAAGCTGGTTTCCACTCCCCGCACCGATTTTCTGCGCGTCCTCGCCGCCGAGATCCTGCACAATTACGGTCGTGGCCGCACGGTCATCGCCATCGGCGGAACGGATGCCGACGCTCGCGCCGCCTTCGCCGACGATCTCGCCGCGGTGTTCCGCGAAGACGAGCGTCACGTTTTTCGGGCGAACCTGCGCTACTTCCAGCACTCCCGCGCCGAGCAGCAGCGACTCGCTCCCGACACCCCCGAACGGATGTACCGGGTCGGCTATGACTACTCGGCCCTGCGCCGGGTGCTCGTCGAACCCTTCCGAATGGGCGGCAGCACCGGGTTCGTCACCGAACAATTCGACCCCGATCGGGACGCCTGGATTCAACCGACCTGGCAGACCGCCCCCGCCGATGCCATCCTCATTCTCGATGGCGACTACATCAATCGGCCCGAACTGCACGGGCTCTGGCTGTACAGCGTGCTGCTCGAGGGTGCACCGGCGAGCGCGTCCCAGACGCAGTACCTCGCCGAGGTGCACCCGCGCGACGTCGCCTCGGCCGTCGTCGATACGACGAACCCCGAGGCCCCGCGCCGCGTGCTGACTGACCGCTGCTGACGCCTACCGAAACCGGGCCAGAACCTCGGCCGGGGCCAGAAACCGCCCGCGTTGCTCGACCTCGTGCACAAGTTCGGTCAGCAGCGTGTTCATCGGCGCAGCCAATCCGGCCGCGTTTGCTGCGCGTACCACCGCCCCGTTGAGAAAATCGATCTCGGTGCGTTGGCCGCGCGCAAGGCTCTGCAGGGTTGAACCCTGGTTCGGCACCGTTCCCATGCGCGCTCGCATCGAGCGTGGCAGCAGCTGGCCGGCCCAGACCGGCGCGAGCGCAAATAGATGCAGTCGCCTGTGGGAGAGGCCCTGCAGCGCCCCGAACCGCACGCCCGTCGCCAGAGCGACCCGCACGGTTTCCCGCATGCTCCGGGTTACCAACCGGCGCAGTCCCGCCTCGCCGATCACCGCCTGCACGCTGAGCCCGGTGATCGCCGGCAGGGCGTTGAGCATGTTGACGACGAGTTTGGTCCACTGAGCGCCGACGAAATTATCGAGTGCCACGGTGGGGGTGGCGGCGGCCAGCACGGCCTGCCAGCGCTGGGTCTGCGCGTCGACCTCGCCGTCGCCGCGCCCGAGATAGCTCGGCGCCACCGTCGTCACCCGCACCCGGCCCGGCCCCTCGTAGTGGGCGGCAATGATCGTGATCAGCCCGAAACACTCGGACCGCGGCAGCAACCGTTCGGCGGTCGTAACCCCGTCGAGACCGTTCTGCACGACGATCACGGGTGTGCCATCGAGAACGGCGGCGTTCTCGGCGATCGCCGCCGCAGCATCCTGCGCTTTGGTGCAGATCAAAGCCAGGTCGCACGGTTTCGACAACCGGTCGACCGCGAGGGGGTGCGCGAGAAGATCACCGAAACCACCGCTCAACTGGATGCCGTCGGAGCGCACAGCAGAAAGCGCGCCCGCGCGCATCGTCACCACCAGGTCGTGTCCCTGAGCCGCGAGCAGGCAGGCGAAGGTGCTGCCCAGGGCACCGGCTCCGATCACCGCGATTCTCACGGCTCACATATTACGGGCCCAGGCGCCCGGCCCGATTCGCGCCTCGACGGCACTCGCACGCTGATACCCTCAGGAAGTGACCAGCGGCCTTCTACTCATCGACAAGGCGCAGGGCTGGACCAGCCATGACGCTGTCGCCCGAACCCGGCGCCTGGCCGGAACCCGCAAGGTTGGCCATGCCGGTACCCTCGACCCCATGGCGACGGGACTGCTCGTGCTCGGCATCAACAGCTCGACCCGGCTGCTGACCTACGTGGTCGGCCAGGGCAAGGAATACCTCGCGACCATCCGCCTCGGCCAAGCCACCTCAACGGATGACGCGGAGGGTGACAGCCTGACCCGCGCCACCGCAGAGGCGGTCGCCGCCATCACTCCCGCAGCCGTCGCGGCGGGCATGGCAGACCTCACCGGTGACATCAGCCAGCAACCCAGTGCGGTCAGCGCCATCAAAGTGGACGGCAAACGTGCCTACGCCAGGGTGCGGGCCGGTGAAGACGTGCAGTTGCTGTCCCGTCCGGTGACCGTGAGCGAATTCGCACTGCTCTCGAGCACCCCGCGGGACGGTTTTCTCGACCTCGAGGTGCGCGTCGAATGTGGCTCCGGCACCTACATTCGCGCCCTGGCCCGTGACCTCGGCGCCGCGCTCGGCGTCGGCGGCCACCTCACCGCCCTCCGCCGCACGCGCATCGGCCCCTTCAGCATCGACGACGCTGCGACGCTGGAACAGGTCGACGTCGTCGCCGCGCTCATTTCGCCAGCGGATGCCGCCACCCGGCTGCTGGCGCGCCTCGACCTCTCCGCCGAGCAGGCGACCGACCTAGGCCACGGCAAACGAATCACGGTCGAACCCGATGCGACCCGCACCGGACCGGTCGCCGCTATCGCCCCCGATGGCCGGCTGGTCGGACTGGTCGAGTATCGCGGCGATCAGGCCAAGTCGCTGCTGAATTTTCCGCCAGACCTTCCCGATCAACCGCACCAGAGCGAATCGACACCCGCGTCATGATCGAATGGTTCACCTGGCTGCAACTGGCCATCGCCGTGCCGGGCGGCCTGCTCTGTGTTGTACTCGGTCTGGTCGGACGCAAACCCACCGACCTCACCATGGGCGCGACCGCGCTCGTCGAACTCCTGCTGATCGTGCAGCTCGCGGCCGCGATCGCGGCGCCGCTGGCCGGCAACACGGCCACCGGCAGTCTGCTCGAGTTCTACACCTACCTGGTCAGCGCCATACTGCTGCCGGTTGTTGCCGGTTTTTGGGCGCTCGTCGAACGCAGCCGTTGGAGCACGGTCATCCTCGGCGTGACCTGTCTGTCGGTCGCGGTCATGCTTTACCGCATGAATCAGATCTGGAACGTGCAGGGGAGCTGACGCGGTTCGGGGTTCGCTGCGGATGCTGCAATAATTAGCGAACCAAATGAATGCCGAGCGATGACAGAAGCCCAGACCGAACAGACCGGCCCCGCCAATCGGGTGAGCGGCATCGGCCGACTCCTCATCGCCGTTTACGGCGTGCTGGCCCTCGCTGCCACCGGGCGTTCGTTCGTGCAGATCGTGCGCGCTTTCGACGACGCCCCGCTCGCGTACTCGCTGTCGGCTTTGGCCGCCGTGGTGTATATCGTCGCGACGATCGCCCTGGTCAGGCGCACCGCCCTCTGGTATCGAATCGCCTGGTTCACGATCGGCTTCGAACTGCTCGGCGTGCTCCTGGTCGGAACGCTGAGCCTCGTCGATCCCGCCCTGTTTCAGCACGCCACAGTGTGGTCGGTCTATGGCAGCGGCTACCTGTTCATTCCCCTCGTGCTGCCGCTGCTCGGCATGTGGTGGCTCGCGCGCCATCCCCCCGCGCCAACCGGGAGCCGGACATGAAAACCTTCCACGGCGTCGACTCGGTACCCAGCGACTGGCCGCCCTCGGCCGTGAGTATCGGCAAGTTCGACGGCGTGCATGCCGGACACCGGGCCGTTCTCAGCGAGCTCAAGGCCATTGCCGCGCGGGAGCAGCTCGCCGCCGTCGTGGTCACGTTCGACCGGCATCCGCTTGCCTTGCTGGCTCCTGAGTCCTGCCCGAGCGCACTGATCAGCGCCGATCAGAAGCTCAAGCTGATCGCCGAGACCGGTGTTGACGCGACCCTGCTGCTCGAATTCAACCACGCCCTGTCGAGCCTGCCGCCACGGCAGTTCATCGAACGCATCCTGGTCACCGCCCTGCGCGCCCGCTTCGTGCTGGTCGGTCGCGACTTTCGCTTCGGGGCGAAAGGTGCCGGTGATGTGGCACTGCTGCGTGATCTCGGCGTCGAGTTCGGCTATGAGGTGCGCATGATCGAGGATGTGATGCCCGATGGTACCCGGAGGGTGTCGTCGACCTGGATTCGCGAGTTGCTCAGCACCGGCGCTGTGGCCGCGGCCGGCCGTTTGCTCGGGCACGTGCCGACCGTGCGCGGCTTGGTCGTGCACGGCGCTGCTCGCGGTCGCGAGCTGGGCTTTCCCACGGCCAACCTGTCAGCCGATTCTGAGGGCTTGATTCCCGCTGACGGCGTGTACGCCGGTTGGCTGACGGATGCCGGTGCTCGCTTTCCCGCCGCTATTTCGGTGGGCAACAACCCCACCTTCGACGGCGTCGCACAGAAGCAGGTCGAAGCCTACGTGCTCGACGAGGTCAATCTCGACCTGTACGACCACGTCGTCGACGTGTCTTTCGTGGAACGGATTCGCGGCATGGTCGCCTACTCGGGTATTGATCCGCTGATCGTGCAGATGCGCGATGATGTCGCGCGCGCTCGCACGATTTTGGGCCGCAAGACCTCGATCTAGTCCAGCCGCAGCCGGTTTCCGACGGCGAACCAGGCCGTCGCTCCGAACAGGGGAGCCAGCAGAACGGCCAACACCCAATTCGTGCGCACGGTCGGGCACAGATGAGCGGCGCGCCCGATCTGAACCATGGCCACGAGCGAAAGCCCGAGCACGATCATTCCGGCCAGCAGCGCAACGCCGACACCCACCCACTCATAGTCGCTCGCATTCCCCATGCCGGAAACCATACCAAAAAGAATGTTTATTGTATAGCCACAAAGGTGTACACCGGTTGTCTGGGGAACTCCTGGGGGTCAGTTCGCCCCGGTACGCTGGGGGCACGAGCATTTTTCCTGGGGGTTCCATGCAACAACAAGCACGAGCTATTGAAACGCGCGCCGCGATAATCCGCGGCGCGGCGGCAGCGTTCGAACAGCGCGGCTACGGCAGCACGTCCCTGGCTCAGGTGAGCGCTGCCGCCGGGGTCACCAAGGGCGCACTGTACTTCCACTTCGATTCCAAGGAAGCGCTCGCGGTCGCCATCATTGACGCCCAGCACGAGCAGTCGGTCGGTGCCGGTCAACTGCTGCTCGAGAACGACGTTCCCGGCCTGCGCGCCCTCATCTCCATGTCCTACGAGCTGGCTCGCCAGCTGCGCGACGACCTCATCGTGAGCGCCGGGGTGCGCCTAACGATTGAAGCGGCCAACTTCTCCACGCCGGTGTCCGCGCCGTATCTGGACTGGATGGTCACCTGTGAGGAATTCCTGCGCCGGGGAATCACCGCGGGCGATGTGACTCCCACCTTGGACGTGTGTGCGGCTGCGGCCTTTTTCACGGCCGCCTTCACGGGGGTGCAGGTCGTCTCCGACGTGCTAACCGGGCGCAGCGACATCGACCAACGCCTCACCGAGATGTGGGCGATGCTCCTGCCTGGCCTTGTCGCGGCTGAGCGCTGGCCCGAACTGCGGAATCTCGCGGCCGAGGTGCAGCGGGAACGCGCCGCGGCCCTGGCCCTAGACTGACCGAGTGAATACCGCCGTCTCGCGTCGACTGCTGCCGGGGCGGGGCCTGGCTCTGCTGGGGCTTCTCGTGGTCGCGGCGAACCTGCGCACCGCGGTCGCCGCGCTCTCACCGATCGTGGCCGAGGTGAACGCCGATATTCCACTCGGTGCGATTTCTCTGGGTGTGCTCGGCATGCTTCCTCCGGTGTGTTTCGCCTTCTTCGGCATATTCACCCCCATGATCACGCGCCGGCACGGCTTGGAAGTTCCGCTCGTGCTCGCTCTCGTGGCCATTCTGATCGGACACGTCACTCGTGGTCTGTCCGGCTCGCTCACCATGCTCATCCTCGGCAGCGTCATCGCCTTCGCTGGGCTTGGCGTCGGTAATGTACTCCTGCCGCCGCTCGTCAAGAAATACTTCCCCGACCGCGTTGGGCTTGTCACGAGCCTCTACGTCACCGTGCTCTCGCTGAGTACCCTGATCCCGGCCCTGATCGCCGTTCCGGTAGCGGATGCCTCGAGCTGGCGCGTGTCGCTCGGCATGTGGATGCTGCTTGCTCTGTTCGCGCTGGTTCCCTGGGTCACCCTGCTGGTGCGGCACCGCACCGCGAGTCTGTCCGGCCCCGTCGTCGAGGAGGCTGACGCCGCGATTCTGGGTCGACTGTGGACGTCGTCGATCGCTTGGGCGATCGCCGGCGTTTTCGCGGCCTCGTCGCTCAACGCCTACGCCATGTTCGCCTGGCTGCCGCAACTGCTCGTCGACACCGCCGGGGTCAGTCCGGCGCAAGCCGGAACGCTGCTGGCCCTCTACGCCAGCATGGGTATTCCGTGCGCGCTGATCATTCCGGTACTCACGGCGCGCCTGACCAACGTGGGACCGCTCGTCTACGTCGGCGTGTTCGCGTTCGTAGCCGGCGACCTCGGGCTGTTCTTGGTGCCAGAGACCCTGACCTGGCTGTGGGTCAGCCTGGCCGGCCTCGGCCCGCTGTTCTTCCCCTTCGCTCTTGTACTCATCAACCTGCGCACCCGCACCCACGCCGGCGCCGTCGCGCTGAGCAGCTTCGTGCAGAGCGTCGGCTACACCCTGGGCGCCCTGGGCCCGCTGATCGTCGGCCTGCTGCACGAGCTCAGCGGCGGGTGGAGGTGGCCGCTCGGCTTTCTGATGGTCAGTGCCCTGGCCATCATCATCGCCGGGGCCGTGATCGGTCGTCCGCACGTGCTGGAGGACGATGTCGCCCGCTCGCGCTGACGCTCGGCCTTCGTGAGCAGAGCCCGAGCTCAGGGCACCAGTTTGGCGCGGTGGATCAGCGCTGCGGCGCCGATGAGCGGGCCGTCGCCCGACAGTGCTGACGGCACCACCCGCACCCGGGTCGCGTAGGCGAACTGCACACGCTGCGCGATGGCCTCCCGCGCGAACACGAGCAGGTCGCCAGTGACGTTGGAGAAGCCGCCGCCGATGGCGACGAGGTCGAGGTCGAGCAGTGTCGCGGCGGAGGCGATCGCCTGGCCGAGTGCCCGTCCGCTGCGCGCGACGGCCGCGACGGCGATTGGGTCGGCGGCCGCGTAGGCCTCGGCCAGGTCTTCGCCCGACTCGCCGGGGAATCCCTGCCGACGAGCCCAGGCGACGGTTTTCGGTCCGGAGGCGATCGCCTCGATGCAGCCGACCCCGCCGCAGGCGCAGGCGTCGGAAAAGCCACCCACCTCGATGTGACCGATATGGCCGGCGTTGCCGGTCGGCCCCGATGCGGTCACTCCGCCGAGAATGAGGCCGCCGCCGATGCCGGTCGACACGATCATGCCCATGAGGTTGTCGACGCCCTGCCCGGCGCCCACCCAGTGCTCGGCGAGGGTGATGCACAGCCCGTCCATGCGCAGGCGCACGGGCAGGTTGGGCACGAGCGCGGCGACCAACTGTTTGAGGGGGTACTCACGCCACACCGGCAGGTTCAACGGCGACACCGCTCCGTCTCGCAGATGAATGGGCCCGGCGCAACCGATTCCGACCCCGATCAGGGCCGCGCCGACCGGCAGCAAGGCGCGAGCCTCATTGACCACGCTCGTGACCGCGACGGCGAGCCGCTCGCTCGACGCGGTCGCGCCGGTCGCCGCCCGGCGACGACTGGAGCCGAGTACAACGCCGCGATCATCCACGAGGGCGGCCTCGACCTTGGTGCCGCCGACATCAACGGCGAGAACGAAACGGGGCCGGGCAGTGCTGCTCATGCATCGATCGTACTGGCGCCAGCACCGGCCCCCGTTCGGGCCCCAGGTTTGCTCACATGAGCAATAATCCCTACGACTGTTGATTCGTGCGGCCGGGAGACGTAGGCTGGGCCCAAACGATTGGACCGCGACACCACCATGAGCGACACCGACGAACTCCTGTCCATCCGCGCCGCCGAGTTGTACTACGAAGAAAACCAGACCCAGGACGAGATCGGCGTCATTTTGCGCCTTACCCGCTGGAAGGTCGGCCGGTTGCTCGCGAGCGCCAAGGCCAACGGTTTCATCCGCATCGAGATCGTGCACCCCCGCGCCCGCCGGCTGCCGATCGAACGGCGCCTCCGCGAATCCACCGGCCTTACCGACGCGATCGTCGTCTCCTCCGCCGGGGTGTCGAGTGACGCCGAGCTGCAGTCGCGCACTGCTCAGGCCGCCGCCGACTATCTCACCAGCCTGCGCCCGATTCCGCGCACCCTCGGCATCAGCTGGGGGCGCACCCTGCACGACGTCTCCCTGCACCTGAAACAGGGCTGGGCGCCGGGGGTGAACGTGGTGCAGATCAACGGTGGCGTCAGCCTGAACCAACGCACCGGCACCGCGGCATCCACTGCGGTGACCATCGCGCACAAAGCCGACGGTTCGGCCACCCTGCTGCCGAGCCCCGCCATCTTCGAACGCCTCGAAACCAAGCAGGCGATGGAGGCCGACCGCACCATCGCCGGGGTGCTCGCCCTGGCCCGCAACGCCCAGGCCTACGTCTTCAGCGCCGGTCAGGCTGACGCGAATTCCGCCCTCGTCGACAGCGGCTACCTGACCGTGGAGCAGATCAACGAGCTCGTGGCGAAGGGCGCCGTCGGCGACGTCGTCGGCCGCTACATCGACAAGCACGGACGCATCGTCGACCCGGAACTCAACGAGCGCACAGTCGGCATTCAGATCGACCAGTTGCGCCGTGCCCCACTCACCATCGCGGTCATCTCCGGAAACACCAAGCACGCCATTGCCCGCGCCGTCGTGCGTAATGGGCTGTGCACCGTGCTGGTGACCGACGAAGACACCGCGAACGCACTGCTTCAGGATAAGGACACCCCATGACCAACAGCCCATTGGCCGCCGACCAGCCCGATCAGCGAGCCCTTGCGCTGATCGGCGGGGAAGCGACCGACGCCAACCTGCGCCGGTACCTGCACGGAATCCCCGGAATCGACGCCGTCGGTCTCGAGGCTCGCGCCGCCGATCTCGGCACCCGGTCGATCAAGACCAGCTCCAAACGCTGGGCGATCGACACCATCATCGGACTGATCGACCTCACCACCCTCGAGGGCGCTGACACCCCCGGCAAGGTGCGTTCACTCGTCGCTAAAGCGCTCGTTCCCGACCCTGGCGATCCCGGCTGCCCCCGTGTCGCCGCCGTCTGCGTGTACGGAGACATGGTCGGCGCCGCCGTCACCGCGCTTGGTTCGGCCCACGCTGCCGGTGGAACAGAGGGAATCAACGTGGCCGCCGTCGCGACCGCTTTCCCGAGCGGTCGAGCGTCCCTCGCCGTCAAGCTCGCCGACGTGCACGACGCCGTCGCAGCCGGCGCCGACGAGATCGACATGGTCATCGATCGCGGTGCTTTTCTGGCCGGCCGGTTCGGCCAGGTCTACGACGAGATCGTCGCCGTCAAGGAGGTCTGCCGTCGTGCCGACGGAACCCTCGCCCACCTCAAGGTGATTCTCGAAACCGGCGAACTGAACACCTACGACAATGTGCGCCGCGCCTCCTGGCTGGCCATCCTCGCCGGCGCAGACTTCATCAAGACTTCCACCGGAAAGGTGGCCCCGGCCGCGACGCTGCCGGTGACGTTGTCGATGCTCGAGGTCGTTCGCGACTGGCACCGACTCACCGGCGTGCGCATCGGCGTCAAGCCGGCCGGCGGTATCCGTACCTCCAAAGACGCCATCAAATACCTCGTGACGGTCGCCGAAACCGTGGGGGAGGAGTGGCTCGTGCCGCATCTGTTCCGCTTCGGCGCCTCCAGCCTGCTGAACGACGTGCTGCTGCAGCGCCAGAAGATGACCACCGGGCACTACTCCGGCCCCGACTACGTGACGATTGACTAGGGAACGACCATGAAATTTCTCGACTACGCCCCGGCCCCCGAGTCGCAGGCCCTGCTCAACCTCAAAAGCGACTACGGCCTGTTCATCAACGGTGACTTCACCGCCGGCCGCGGTACCCCCTTTCAGAGCATCAATCCGGCCACCGAGCAACGGATCGCGATGATCGCCACCGCCAATGAAACGGATGTCGACGACGCCGTCGCCGCCGCCCGGCACGCCTACGACGGCGTCTGGTCGCGTCTGTCCGGAAGCGACCGCGGCAAGTACCTGTTTCGCATCGCCCGCCTGGTGCAGGAACGCGCCCGCGAACTGGCCGTCGCCGAAACCCTCGACAACGGCAAGCCAATCAAAGAAACCCGCGACGTCGACATTCCGCTCGTCGCGGCCTGGTTCTTCTACTACGCCGGCTGGGCTGACAAGCTCGACCACGCCGGAGTGGGCCCCAACCCGGCCTCGCTCGGCGTCGCCGCCCAGGTCATCCCGTGGAATTTTCCGCTCATGATGCTGGCCTGGAAGATCGCCCCCGCGCTCGCTGCCGGAAATACCGTCGTGCTCAAGCCCGCCGAGACGACCTCGCTCACCGCTCTGCTGTTTGCTGAGATCCTGCAGCAGGCGGATCTGCCGGCCGGGGTGGTGAACATCATCACCGGCGACGGAAGCACCGGTCAGGCCCTCGTCAACCACCCCGGGATCAATAAGGTCGCCTTTACCGGCTCGACCTCGGTCGGCCGAATGATCGCCCGTTCGGTCGCCGGAACCGAGAAAAAGCTCAGCCTCGAACTCGGCGGCAAGGGCGCCAACATCGTCTTCGACGACGCCCCGATCGACCAGGCCGTCGAGGGCATCGTGCGCGGCATCTTCTTCAACCAGGGCCACGTCTGCTGTGCCGGAAGCCGCCTGCTCGTGCAGGAAAGCATCCACGACGACGTCGTCGACCGGCTCAAACGCCGCATGCAGACCCTGCGCCTCGGCGACCCGCTCGACAAGAACACCGACATCGGCGCCATCAACAGCGCCGAACAGCTCGCCCGCATCCGCGAACTGTCCGCGCGAGGCCAGCAAGAGGGCGCCGAACGTTGGAGCGCCGACTGCGCCATCCCCGAGAACGGCTTCTGGTTCGCGCCGACCATCTTCACCAACGTCACGACCAGCCACCGCATCGCCCGCGACGAAATCTTCGGCCCGGTGCTCTCCGTGCTCACCTTCCGCACCCCGGCCGAGGCCATCGCCAAGGCCAACAACACCCCCTACGGCCTCTCGGCCGGCATCTGGAGCGACAAGGGCAGCCGCATCCTCGCCGTCGCCGACAAACTGCGCGCCGGCGTCATCTGGGCGAATACCTTCAACCAGTTCGACCCGTCCAGCCCGTTCGGCGGCTACAAAGAGAGCGGCTACGGCCGCGAGGGTGGCCGCCACGGCCTCGCCGCCTACCTCAAGCCCGCCGTGCGCTCCGGCTCGCGGTCGATCGCCGCCGCCGACCGCGTCACACCCGTCAGCAAGAAGTCCGCATCCGCCGGCAAGAAGTCCGCATCCGCAGAGAAGGCCGCCAAGTGAACCGCCTCGCCATTCCCAAGACCTACAAGCTCTACATCGGCGGTAAATTCCCGCGCAGTGAATCCGGCCGGGTCTACGAGGTGCTCTCGCACAAGGGCGACTTTCTCGCCAATGCCGCCAAGGGCAGCCGCAAGGATGCCCGCGACGCCGTCGTTGCCGCCCGCAGCGCCCTCGGTGGCTGGGCCGGTGCCACGGCTTATAACAGGGGCCAGGTGCTCTATCGCATCGCCGAACTGCTCGAAGGCCGCCGAGCGCAGTTCATCGACGAGATCATGAGCAGCGAGGGCGGGAACGCCGCCGCCGCGAGCGCCCAGGTTGACGAGGCCATTGACCGCTGGGTCTGGTACGCCGGCTGGGCCGACAAGTACGTGCAGGTCGCCGGTAACGCCAACCCGGTTTCCGGGCCGTTCTTCAACCTCTCGGTGCCTGAACCGAGCGGCGTCGTCGCGATCATCGCGCCGCAGGGCAGCGAATCGCTGCTGGGGCTGGTCAGCGCCATCGCGCCGGCCCTGGTGGCCGGCAACACGGTTGTCGTCGTCGCCAACGAGAACGCACCGCTCTCGGCCATCAGCCTCGGCGAGGTGCTCGCCACGAGCGACGTGCCCGGCGGAGTGGTTAACATCATGACCGGTTCCCCGGCCGAGATCGCCCCGTGGCTGGCCAGCCACGCCGACGTGAACGCCCTCGACCTGGTCGGTGCCGGCGACCTCGACTGGGTGGAGCTGCAAATCAGCGCCGCTGACACCCTGAAGCGGGTGCTCCCGCCCGAAAACGGGGCGGATGCCGCGGCTCCGGCCCTGTCCCGCATCCTCGCTTTCACCGAGCTGAAGACGGTCTGGCACACCAAAGCGATTCTCTGAACGCGCCCGGGGACGACACTCAGCCGGGGGTCAAGAGAACGGGATAGGCTCCGCCGCATGACCTTACGCAGAGCACTTGTCACCGGAGCAACGGGCTACATCGGGGGGCGCCTGGTTCCCAAACTCCTCGAGGCCGGTTTCACGGTGCGGGTGCTCGTGCGCACCCCGTCGAAGCTGCGTGACGTGCCGTGGGCAGACCAGGTCGAGGTCGTGCAGGGGGACCTCGGCGACCTCGCCTCCGTGCAGCGCGCCTGCGTCGACATCGACGTGCTGTACTACCTCGTGCACTCGATGGGCGCGGCCGGTGACTTCGAGAAAACCGAGCACCTGGCCGCCCAGAACGTCGCACAGGCCGCTGCCGCAGCCCACGTTGAGCGCATCGTCTATCTTGGCGGGCTGCACCCCTCGACCGGAACGCTCTCGCCCCACCTCAACTCCCGGCGGGAAGTCGGCCGTATCCTGCTCGCCAGCGGTGTGCCGACCATTGCCTTCCAGGCCGGCGTGGTCATCGGTTCCGGCTCGACCTCGTTCGAGATGATCCGCCACCTGACCGACGTGCTGCCGTACATGCCGGCACCCAAGTGGGTGCGCAATAAAATCCAGCCGATCGCCGTGCGCGACGTGCTGTACTACCTTCAGGCCGCCGCCGACCTGCCGCCCGAGGTGAACCGCACCTTCGACATCGGCGGACCCGACGTGCTCCGTTACGGCCAGATGATGAACGGCTACGCCCTGGAGGCCGGCCTCAAGCAGCGAGCCATCGCCGCCCTGCCGGTGCTCACCCCCTGGCTGGCCTCACAGTGGGTGAACCTGGTCACGCCGATTCCGCGCAACCTCGCCATCCCCATCATCGCCTCGCTGCAGTACGACTGTGTCGTGAGCGAGAGTGACATCGACGAGTTCATTCCGCAGCCGAAGGACGGCCTCACCGGTTATCGACGTGCGGTGCGCCTCGCGCTCGGCCGCATGCGCGACGGCGACGTCGAGACCAGCTGGCGCAACTCCTCGATCGAGGGCGCGTCGAGCAACTCGCTGCCGAGTGACCCTGACTGGGCCGGCCACGCCGTCTACACCGACCTGCGCGAGAAGACCACCCCGGCCGACCCGGCGGCCCTCTGGCGGGTCATCGAGAGCATCGGCGGCGAAAACGGCTGGTACTCCTTTCCGCTCGCCTGGGCGGTGCGCGGCCTGATGGACAAGGCCGTCGGCGGCGTGGGCCTGCGCCGCGGACGCCGCAATCCCGACCATCTGCACAACGGCGAGGTGCTCGACTTCTGGCGGGTGGAACAGATCGACCACGGCAGCTTCTTGCGACTCCGCGCCGAAATGCGCGTTCCGGGTCGAGCCTGGCTGGAAATGAGCGTCTCACCAACGGTTGCCGGCGGCTCGGTCTACCGGCAGCGTGCCATTTTCTTTCCCCGCGGCCTCGGTGGCCGGCTGTACTGGGCGGTCATCTTTCCGTTCCACGGCATCATCTTCGAGGGCATGGCTACCCGGATCGCCGCGGCGGCGGCGGTGGAACGCGAAGCTGAGGCCGGGCATCCGCTCGCGACAGTTTCTCACTCCAAGGGCGACTGAGGCGGGCCGCTCTGTGGACAAAACGTGCGGATAGTCTGAGAATTCTGGCGGCTCGCACCGGTTCGAGGCATGATGGAAACGAGTAGGAGGCCACGATGTCAGTTTCTCTCGCCTTTTTGGGCGACGGCCTCGTTGCGGGCGGTCAATGGGACGAATGGTTTCCCGAACACGACGTGCACAATCTGGCGCTGAGTGGAAACACCACCGACGAGGTCATTGAACAGCTGGATCAGGTCATTGAGCTGCGGCCGGATGCCATCGTCATCGGGGTCGGAACCAACGATCTCGGCTGGCGCAAATCCGACGAGTATGTCGTGCGCAATCTTGAAACCATCCTGCACACCCTGCGCCGCGCACTACCGGAAACCCGCATCATGGTTCAGTCGGTTCTGCCACGCGACCGGGAGTTCGCCCCGATCATTCGCTCCATCAACCGGCATATCTGGCAGTACGCCCCCACCCAACACGTGCAATACCTCGATCTGTGGCCGGCATTGGCCCTGCCCGACGGCGAACTCGACCCGGCGCTCGGCATCGACCGGCTGCACCTGAATCCGGCTGGCTATGCGGCCTGGCTAAGCGAACTGAAGCCCGGGCTGGAGATTCTGTTCGAACGCCCGCCGTCGACCACGTCCATTCCCATTCAGCACGCCTGATCCGCATACGAGCGGGCCGGGCCTGGCAGAGTTTCGAGCGCCGCACGCTCGGTAGAGTGGAGTCATGCTCCGATCGGTTCGTCCTGCCCTTGTTCTGACCCTCGGTGCGCTGGTCTTCGGGGGAGCCGTGTTCGCGCTCGCTCCGTCCGCGCAGGCCGCAGCTGCCGGAGCGGCGAACACCAGCGCCGTCAGCCTGGTGGGCTCCGACGCCAACGACTTCAGCTTCGAGTCCTTCGATGCGCAGTACGAGCTCGGGCTTGACGCCGACGGCCGCTCGACGCTCACCACCGTCGAAACGATCGTGGCCCGATTTCCAGACATCGATCAGAACCACGGCATCCGCCGGGCGATCCCCACGCGATACCAGGGCCACCCGACCGATATCGTGATCGACAGCGTCACCGATGAGACCGGAGCACCGCGCAGTTTCGACACCGAGACCACGAGCGAGGAGCGTGAGCAGGAATTTCTCGACGTGACCATCGCCGCCGACGAATTCGTGCACGGTGCGCAGACCTACGTGATCACCTATGAGCAGTCGAATGTGACGCTGTACCCCGCCGACGCGAACACCGAAGAGTTCTACTGGGACGTGAACGGCACCGGGTGGGACCAAACTTTCGGCCTGGTCACGTCCACCGTGCGGTTCGATCCGCAGCTGGTCGACCAGCTGCAAGGACAGGCGCTCTGTTTTCATGGACCGGAAGGCTCCAGCACACCGTGTGAGGACATCCGCGTGGTCGGTTCGTCGGCGCAGCCGGCCGTGATCGCGCTCGCCAGCAATCTGGATGCGCGAGAAACCCTCACTGTCGTCGTTCCGTTCGAGCCGGGCACCTTCGTGCCGCGGGATGATTCCTTCACCGCCAACGCACTACCGAGCGTGGGGCTGGTCGGCGCACTGGTGACCCTGTTCACGGCGCTCGTCGCCGGTCTGCTGCGGACCACGCGTTGGCGGAGCGCCGCCGGCCGCTTCACGATCATCGCCGAATATCTGCCGCCGCGGGGGGTGAACCTGCTCACCTCCGGCGATGTCACCGGCACAGCCAGCAAGGCGATGGCAGCCCAGTTCATCAGCTTTGCGGTGCGCGGCAACGTGCGCATTCTCGAAGCGGGCGACAAGAAGAGCCACTTTCTGCTCGAATTCGTGCACGCACACGGGGTCGATGAGACCGAGAGTCGTATTCTCGGCAAGCTGTTCCCCGGTCTGCAGGCCGGCGACCAGCGAGACCTGAAGAAGAAGAGCATCTCTTTGAGCAAGGCGCTGCAGAAGGAGCGCCTGGCTGCCAGAGCGCAATCGTTGCGGCTGGGCCTGCGGGAGAAGAAGAACGACGGCCTGCGGTTCTGGCTGTTTTTGCTCGCGGTCGTCGGTGCCGGTGTGGCACTGGTGGGAAGCCTCGGCGCCGTCATCACCGTTGTGGGCGGTTGGTGGCCGTTGTTGTTCATCGCCGTCGCGATCATCAGCGCGGTGGGCACGTTCGTGTTCGCCGGTAATCTGCGACCGCTGACCGAAAGCGGCGCTGAGCTCCGTGACTATCTGAAGGGCGTCAAGTTGTATATAGGTCTGGCTGAAGCCGATCGGCTGCGAGTATTGCAGAGTCCGGAGGGAGCCGTGCGCTCCGTGTATCGGCCGGAGAATTCACGCCCCGATCTGACCCAGGGCACCGATACAGCGGATGCCCCCTCCGTGCAGATCGTGAAACTCTACGAACGAGTGCTGCCCCTGGCCGTTCTGTTCGGGCAGGAGAAGGACTGGTCCGGCGTTCTCAGCCAGTATTACGCCGAAAGCAACACGCAGCCCGACTGGTATTTTGGGTCTGGAATGTTCCAGGCGGCCTACTTCGCCGGTGCGATCAGCACGTTTTCGACCGCCACGAGCGCGTCCTGGTCGGGCAGCGCCGCGAGCTCATCGAGTTCTGGCGGCGGCGGTGGTGGCTTCTCCGGTGGCGGTGGCGGCGGCGGCGGCGGAGGGGGCGTCTGATGGCTCGGGTAATGGGCACACCAGCCGAACCGACCTTCACCCGTTCGGCACTCGCACCGGGGCTGCTCGGCGCCATCGTTCTGCTCGCCGGACTGGCACTCCTCGAGAGCGAGAGCTTCATCATCATCCGCTACGCGGTCAGCATCCTCGCGCTCATCATCTGCGTTTTTGTGATCCAGGCCCGGTCCTGGTACTGGCTGATCGGCCTTGTTCCGATGGCCGTGCTGTGGAACCCGGTCGTGATCCTCGACCTCAGCGGGCAGGGCTGGGTTTCGGCGCAGTTCATCGCTGCCATCGTTTTCATCATCGTCGGTCTGCGCACCAAGGTGCCGGTTCGCAAGGAATGAACGAAGGCGTAGACTACAAGCGCGTTGAGAACCGGGTCAGGTCTCTACTGTGCGCTCGCATTCGATGTCATCACCCCTTGATCGGGTGATTCAACGGCACCGCCGCTGCGACAGCATCCGTTTGACTTTGGGTTTGACGTCATGATCAGGGCCCGTGCTGTGTTTCTCAAATCGATTATTTCTGCACCGTGTGGTTTGACACCGCGGGAATGATAAGTGGAATGCAGCGTTCCGGTAACACCAGAATGCCGTGACCGGCACACGTGGACAGGTACAGCCGGTACCCGTACCGTGCTGCTTCGAAGTGGAGAACAATGGCTTATACCCGCACCGATGCCTCGGGCAGCCGGAACAACCTCGGCCGTAATGGAGCCAGCCGCAACCGTGCGCATCCGCGTTCCCGCGACGACGACGCGCCGATCATTCCGATTCTGGCGCGCAAGGTGCGCGAGGTTGAGGCCAAGGCGCAGTCCGGCACCAAGCTTGGGCCAACCAACCGCACCAAGTATCAGGTCATCGCCCTGCTCATGCGCGAAGAACGAGCCCGGGTCAAGGGCGACAAAGAGCTCTCCGACGCGAACCGAGCAGAGCTGCTCAAACGCCTCGACGGCATCGCCCAGATTCTGGCCAAGACCGCGGCCAGGGACACCAGCCTGATCACACTGCTCGAGCCCGACGCCGGCGTGTCGACCGTGGCCCAGCGCTTTCGTCGGGACTGGCTGATCGAATCGGGAGCCGAGCTGAGCCCCGACGAACTCATCATCACCCGGGAGCCCGAAGCGGCAGCGGTCGTGCTGCAGAACCAGGTCATCCCGCAGTCCGTCAAGGCCAGACAACTGGCCAACCCGTTCCTCGCCCCCGACTTCAGCGCTGCCGCCCAACCGATCGTGCACCCGCGCCGGCTCGCCAACTGGGAACTGCTCGGCCCGCTCTTCAAATCGTTCGAGTACGGTTCAGGCGGACAGGCGGCCAGCATGGACATGCCGGAGGCGCCCCGCCTCGACCGGCTGTCACCGAACGGCATGGAACTCATGCGCCACCAGGCCCGCTTCATTGAGAGCGCCAGGCTGGGGCACCGCAGCTACCTGCTCGCCGACGAGCCAGGCCTCGGCAAAACCGCGCAAAGCCTGCTGGCAGCATCCGTTGCCAACGCCTACCCGTTGCTGGCCATCGTGCCCAACGTGGTGAAAATGAACTGGGCCCGCGAGGTGGAACTGTGGACGCCGAACCGGCGGGCCACCGTCATTCACGGAGACGGCGACACCCTCGACGCTTTCGCCGACGTCGTCGTGGTGAACTACGACGTACTTGACCGGCACCTGGCCTGGCTCGGCACGCTCGGCTTCAAAGGCATGGTCGTCGACGAGGCGCACTTCATCAAGAACCTGTCGTCCCAACGGTCCAAGCACGTGCTCTCGCTCGCCGAGCAGATTCGGCGCCGCACCCCGGGCGGTAACCCGCTACTGATGGCGCTCACCGGAACCCCCCTCATCAACGACGTCGACGACTTTCGTGCCATCTGGCAGTTCCTCGGCTGGATCGACGGGGACAAGCCAGCGCCCGCGCTGCTGAAACGCCTGGAAGAGACGGGGCTGAACCCAGCCGACGTGGGCTTCTACAAAGAAGCCCGCGCCGCCGTCATCGACATGGGCATCGTGCGTCGCCGCAAAGTCGACGTGGCCGCCGACTTGCCGGCCAAGCGCATCGCCGACCTGCCGGTCGAGCTCGACGACGATCTCGGCCGTTCCATCCGCCAGGCCGAACGTGAACTTGGCGCCCGCCTGGTCACCCGCTATCAGGCGCTCGTCGCCGCCCGGCATGCCGGCTCCGGCGGTCCGGCTGTCCCCGACGAAGATCAGCGGGATGCCTACATTCGCGCCGTCGCCCACGCCGAACTCGAAGATTCCAAAGGCCAGACCACCGGGGAAAACGTCTTCACGATGGTGCGCAAGATCGGCCAGGCCAAGGCCGGTCTCGCGGCGGACTACGCCGCGCAGTTGGCCCGCTCGGTCGGCAAGGTCGTGTTCTTCGCCAAGCACATCGACGTCATGGACACGGCAGAAGAGATCTTCGCCAAACGCGACCTGCGCACGGTCTCCCTACGCGGCGACCAGAGCGCGCTGGCCCGCCAGGCCGCGATCGACTCGTTCAACAACGATCCCGACGTCGCCATCGCGGTGTGCTCGCTCACCGCAGCCGGTGTCGGCGTCAACCTGCAGGCCGCGTCGAACGTCGTGCTCGCCGAGCTGAGCTGGACGGCGGCCGAACAGACGCAGGCCATCGACCGGGTGCACCGCATCGGCCAGGACGAGCCGGTCACCGCCTGGCGAATCATTGCCGCGCACACCATCGACGCGCGCATCGCCGACCTGATCGGCAGTAAGCAGGGTCTCGCAGCGCGCGCCCTCGACGGTTCGCAGGAGGAGTATTCGGCGGCCGATTCGGTGCAGGCGAGTGCCCTCATCTACGTTCTCACGCAGGCTCTGGACGGAAAGCTGTAAAGCGACCAGATGCTCTGGTGCGATTCGACCGATTTGAGTCGACCCCACTGCAGGCACCATGATTGTCGGAGCGCCCTTGTAAGAACATAATTGTGACCGAGCGCAGGTTACGACATGATCCGTACGACACGACTCGTCCCGCTATCAAGATCGGCCAGCCATGAAGATCGGAATTCTCACCAGCGGCGGCGACTGCCCCGGACTCAACGCGGTCATTCGCGGCGCCGTGCTCAAGGGCGTGCGCACGCACGACTTCGAATTCATCGGCATCCGCAACGGTTGGCGCGGGCTCGTGCAGAACGAATTCATGCCGCTCGATCGGCACAGCGTGCGCGGCCTGTCGCGCCAGGGCGGCACCATCCTCGGCAGCTCCCGAACCAATCCCTTCGAGGGCGAGAACGGCGGCCCTGAGAACATTCAGCGCACCCTCGACGCCAACGGAATCGACGCCGTGATAGCGATCGGCGGCGAGGGCACCCTCACCGCGGCGCACCGCCTCACCGAGGCCGGACTGAACATTGTCGGTGTTCCCAAGACCATCGACAACGACCTCGAGGCCACCGACTACTCGTTCGGCTTCAACACCGCCGTAGAGATCGCCACGGAGGCGATCGACCGCCTGCGCACCACCGCCGAGTCCCACGGCCGCTGCATGGTCGTCGAGGTCATGGGACGCCACGTCGGCTGGATCGCGCTGCACTCCGGCATGGCCGGGGGCGCCCACGCCATCCTCATTCCCGAGCAGCCCAAGTCCATCGAGCAGATCTGTGACTGGGTTGAGCACGTGCGGGATCGCGGCCGGGCCCCGGTCATCGTCGTGTCAGAGGGCTTTCTGCTCTCGGGCATGCAGGAGGCACACTCGACCAAAGGCCTCGACGCTTTTCACCGCCCACGCCTCGGTGGAATCAGCGAGATCATCGCGCCGCTCATCGAGGAACGCACCGGCATCGAAAGTCGCGCCACCGTTCTCGGTCACACCCAGCGTGGTGGCGCCCCCTCGGCGTACGATCGCGTGCTCGCCACCCGCCTCGGCATGGCAGCGGTCGACGCCATCCACAATTCGCAGTGGGGATCGATGGTGTCGCTGCGCGGCACTGAGATCGACGTAGTGAGCATCGCTTCGGCCACTATCGGCCTGAAGCGGGTGTCACCGGCCCGGTACGACGAGGCCGCCGTACTGTTCGGCTAACCCAACTCGTGGCACGCGGTTGAGCGGTTCGCACGTGTTCGAACCAGTGCCAGCTTCTCAAACAAGTGCCGGGAGGAGCGTCAGGCGAGTTTCGCCTGAACCTGAGACAGCGACGGGTTCGTCGCGGCGGAGCCGTCTGGGTAGAGAATTGTGGGCACCGTCTGGTTCCCGTTGTTCAGGCTCATCACGAGTTCGGGAGTACCGTCAACTCGCTCAATGTTCACCTCGGTGTAGCCGATCCCGGCGGTATCGAGCTGCTTCTTCAATCGTTTGCAGTAGCCGCACCAGTCGGTCGTGAACATGGTGATGGTTCCGGAAGCGGGTACAAAGTCCATGAATTTACCTTATCGGAGCCGCCTTAGAATCCACTCCGGGGCCTTCTGCCGAACGAGCCTTCCGTGCAACGAGTATTAAGATGAACCAATGACTTTGCCCCAGGTATGCGTGTGCTACCTCACGCGACTATCTTCCGAAGGCAACCGGCAGGTACTGCTGGGGCGCAAGAAGAAAGGCCTCGGCGTTGGCAACATCGTCGGTCTCGGCGGCAAGCTGGAAATCGGGGAAAGTGCAGTGGATGCGGCGGTGCGCGAAATCGCGGAAGAGTCCGGTCTCGTGGTGGCGGCATCCGCTCTGACCGAACTGGGATATCTCACCTACCTGTTTCCGCACCGCGAGGAGTGGAGCCAGGAGTCGACCGTGTTCGTCTGTGACGAATGGTCGGGCACCCCGCGGGAATCGAACGAGCTGAACCCGGTCTGGTGGGACGTACAGAGTCTGCCGGTCGATGAGATGTGGGACGATGCCCGGTACTGGTTGCCGGGAGTGCTCGCCGGCGTACCGGTTCGCGCCACCTTCACCTTCGGCGCCGACCTGGAAAGCGTGGTGTCTCGTGCCTGACTTCAGCCTCATCATCGTTCTGGTGATTGCTCTGGCGCTCATCTTCGACTTCACCAACGGTTTTCACGACACGGCGAACGCCATGGCCACCCCGATCGCGACCGGGGCCATGAAACCAAAAGTCGCGGTTGGTGTCGCCGCTCTGCTCAACCTGGTCGGTGCATTCCTCTCGACCGAGGTTGCCCGCACCGTGTCGGGCGGCATCATCAAGGAGGGCGACGGCGGGGTGCTGATCACCCCAGAGCTCATCTTCGCCGGCCTGATCGGCGCGATCGTCTGGAACCTGGTCACCTGGCTGATGGGGCTCCCGTCGAGCTCGAGCCACGCGCTGTTCGGCGGGCTGATCGGGGCGACCGTCATCGGCGTTGGCTCTCAGGCCGTCGACTACAACGTCGTCGCCGCGAAGGTGATTCTGCCAGCGCTGATCGCACCACTGATCGCCGGGATCGTCGCCCTCGTCGCGACCCGTCTGGCGTACATGATCACCCGGCGGGACGTCGGCAAACCAGACGGCCGCGGCGGGTTCCGGTACGCGCAGATCTTCTCCTCGTCACTGGTCGCCCTGGCGCACGGCACCAACGACGCCCAGAAGACCATGGGAGTGATCACCCTGACCCTCATCGCCGGTGGTTTCCAGGCCGTCGGCACTGGCCCCACCTTCTGGGTCATCGCCGCGTGCGCGCTCGCGATCGCGATCGGTACCTACACCGGTGGCTGGCGCATTATTCGCACCATGGGCGCCGGCCTGACCGAGATCAAGCCGGCGCAGGGGTTCGCCGCTGAAACCAGCACCGCGGCCACGATCCTCGCCTCGAGCCATCTTGGATTCGCACTCTCCACCACGCAGGTCGCTTCCGGTTCGGTGATCGGTTCCGGGCTCGGTCGCCGCGGCTCGACCATTCGCTGGGGCATGGCCGGCCGCATCGCTCTCGGCTGGGTCATGACCCTGCCGGCTTCGGCGATCATGGGCGCCTTCGCGGCCGGGCTCGCCCTGCTGGGGCCGATCGGCATCGTGCTCGACATGGTGATCGGAACCATCGTGATCATGGCGCTGTTCCGTTGGTCGCGGCGCAACCGGGTCACGCACCACACCCTGCTCAACGACATCGACGATGCCGGACGGGTGGTCAACATTAGGAAGACACCGCGTCGTCCCTCCCGCCGCGACCGTAAGAAGGTCTCACTGTGATCGACTGGAGCGCATTTCTCATCGTCTCCGTAGCGTCACTGTTTTCAGCGGCGCTACTCGTGAGCCTCTACTCCCTCGGCCTGCGCCTGCTCACCACGGCCGGACGCATCCCCCTGGTCGACCCGCTCGAGTTCACCGGGGCGATCACCGTGCTGACGCCGAAGAAGGCCGCTAAGCAGCTCAAACGCGCGCGGAAGGCGGCTGCGGCGAACCCGCTCACGTCCGGGATGAAACGCCTGGCGTTGTTCGCCGGCTACGCCTGCTTCGTGCTCTGCGGCCTGGCCGTGCTGTATGGCGTCTACCTGATCGTGCCGGCCCTGCACAGATAACCGGATTGCTTCGTGGCGATTGGACGCCGGCGCGGCCGTGGNCTGCGACGACGGTGAACGGGGCGGAGGGCACGGTGACGGTTCCTTCGACGGGTCGCCAGCCTTGGTCGCCGAAGCTGTAGTCGGCTCGGTAGTCGACGGTGAGGGTGACGGTGTAGGTGCCCTTTTCGGTGTAGGTGTGGCTGGTGGGGGTGGGGGTGAATTCGGTGAGGCCGAGGGCTTCCCAGCTGGCGCCGCCGGTCGCGGTCGAAATGGTGGCGCCGTCGCCGTAGGTCCAGTGGTAGCCGATCGGGGTGAACATGACTTGGGCGGGTTGGCCGAGGAGGAGTCCGTCGCCGAGTTGGGCGGATGCTCCGGCCCAGAAATTCGCAGCGAGTCCGATGATGGCCCAGCCGCTGGGTTCCATGCCGGTGGGGGTGGGGTAGGCGGGGAAGTTTTGCAGGTCGGAGACGCGCACGATGGTGGCGGGGGAGCAGACGGTGCAGGGGGTGGCCAGGATGTTGGGGTTGACCCAGGGGAGGAAGGTGCAGTTACCCAGGGGGAGTGATTCGAGTCCGAGTTTGCGGGGGTCGCCGCCGGGGCAAACGGGTTGTTCGGCGGGAGTGGCCGACCCGTTGCTGCTGCCGGATCCGCCCGAGTCACTTGCCCCGGACGCTCCTACTGTCCCGACGGAAACGTCAACGCCAGCACCATTGACTACTCCTTGAGCCGGTTCCTCGTTCGCTGGAAGGTTCGCGCTCAAGCCCATCGAGGATACAAGCTGTGCCGCTGGCACCTGCAACATGGCGAACACGGAATTCGGGCCCACTATGGCAAGTCCAATCGAGAAGGCGGAAATCACTAACAAAAGTCTGCGCCGGTCCATAGTTCCGATTTCTCTAGAAGGAGACGATTGGCTTTAGCATCCTGCGTCAAAGCCACTTGGAGGGGATGACGTGATCTGCGATCGGAAGGCACGATTGATGCACCAGCGACATCGACTACATCCGTCGCGGAAACATCGAGGCACATGTAGAGCACGAGCGATCCTGCGATGAGATCTGCAGACTGAAGGCTCATGGAATCGAAGGCGAGATCGCCGACAAGATGGATGCCGTTCTGCGTCAGTCGCTCGAATGATGCAATTTCCCCGGCCAGCATGTCAGTGGTTACGAAAGCGGCAATTCGTTGAGGGCCTATTCCTCCCTCGTGCGAAATTGTGTTGGCCATTCCTTGATACGACCGATAGAAAGTCTCCGCTGCTGCCAGGGCCTCCTCGTTGGAGGCGAAGACGGGGGGAGTCTCGGTCGGCGCGGCGGTTGCTTCCGTGACGGGTGTTGTTGTGTCGCTGGGTGTGGGGGCGGGGGTGGCG
>NZ_SOFW01000015.1:0-3445 GCF_004402315.1 Cryobacterium sp. TMT1-3 | reverse complement strand
CTCAGCCGCCGCCGGCCCATTCTTGAGAATGGCGACCGCGCGAGAAATCTCGGCACGGGACAACGGATCAAGCGGGTGCGCCCCGACAACAATTTCAGTCTCAACAGCGATGGTCATGGTTCTCTCCTTGGTTGTTTCTTCAGGTTCTGGAACAGGGTAAAACTGGGGGTGACTAGGCGGACAGCAACCAGTCGGATGCCGCTTTGCGGTAGTGGATGATGCCCTTGTACTCGGCCATGTCATCGGGGAGTTCGGCCAGCACTCGGCCCATGTTTTGTCGCCAGACCGGTACCCGGGCAATGTCTCGCAGCGGCAGCAGGTAGCTTCGGATCATGAACAGCACGGCCCCGGAGTGCGGGAGACGAATCATGTGCTGAATCTCGACCCGGAGGTGGAGCCGGTCCGGCAGGGCGGGGTCGTCGGCAATGGTCATGCGGTCATGCGCCCAGTTGGGGTAGGTCTCGGTGGACGTGTCCAGGCGCCGGTCGATGGTCAGGGTCCAGTTGGTGCGGCGGTACTGTTCCCCGGGCTGCAGCCGCATCAGAAACTGCTCCGCCCGGCTGACGATCTTCTCTTCCTTCACCCGGGGAACGGGGTGATGCACTTCCAAAAACTTCATGCCGACGTCGAATCCGACCGACCAGTCAGCGGCGAAGGTGACCACGCCCGCATCCAGCCACAACGCATCCTGGCGGTGGTCGAGAAAAACCAGGTCGTCCTGAATCTGGCTGCCCAAAAATCGCAATGGGCCCATCGGAAGCGAACTGTCGTCGCCGACGGTGAACTCCACGTCGAGGTTTTGCAGGGAGTTGCGCCAGCGGCAGAGGTCGCCTTCCCGGGTGAAGGACACGGTGTCCGGGTATTCCTCAGCCAAAGCGGGCAGCAGGGTGCAAATGGCATCCCACACGGCGGGTCGCATGTGGGGGAGCACCTGAAGCCGGGAAGGATCCCGCTCCAGTACCTCATCACGATCCTTGAGCTCGGCCAGGTAGTGTTCGTCGATGTGGAGCAGCCGGCCGCCCCAGGCGCCTGCTTCCGTGGAGACTTCCTTGCGGGACGGCTCGACATTGGCGCTGTAGCGGTAGATGTCACCGGAAAACGGAAAGGGAAAGTGCTTGATCCGTTCGGGAAGCACGTCGGCATCCCGTACAGCCTCGTTGATGACAGTACTCACAGGTCCAGCTCCAATTCTTGGCCCAGGCTGCGGGAGACGCAGCACATCATGGTGGTGTTGTCGTCCTTTTCCTGGTCGGTCAGGTAGAGATCTCGGTGCAGGGGTTCCCCACGCAGTACCGGCACGGCGCATTCGCCGCAGATGCCCTTGCGGCACATGTTCGGAACGGTCAGGCCGGCGTTTTCGAGGGTGCCCAACAACGACACACCGGCCGGAACGTTCAACGTGACTTTGCTGCGGGCCAGTCGAACCTCGAACGGTTCGCCATCGTCGAGCGCCGCACCGGAGAACGCCTCTGAATGCAGCAGGCTCTTGGGCCAGCCGAGATCGCGAGCCTGCTTGAGCACACTGTCCATGAAGGCATTCGGTCCGCAGACGTACAGGTGCGTTCCGAGTTGCTGCGTCGTGAGCTGACGGGTGAGAACCTCCTGAAAACTGCTGCGATCCAGGCATTCCGTCAGGCCCGAACCCAGCAGCTGTCGTGCTTCAGCCACGTGTGCGCCCGTTCCCGGCCGGTGCACGTAGATCAGGGATGCTGACGCGCCCCATTCGGCGGCGTACCGCGCGTGCGAAAGCACCGGTGTGATGCCGATTCCCGCAGCGATGAGTAGGTGATGGCTCGCTGTTGCCGCCGGGGCGAAGGCACTGCGGGGATGCGAAACCTGAACCAGGTCACCCACGCAGAGCGCGTGCATGGCGAGGGATCCGCCGGAACCGTTCTCGATTCGCAGCACGGAGATGCTGTATTCCGTGGGGGCACTGCCCGAGCCGGTGAGCGAATAGGCATTGGCGCCGGTTCCGTATTGCACCACGAGGTGGCTCCCCGGTACATACGACGGCAGCAGCTCACCGAGCGCACCACCAAACGTGATGCTCGTGATCGAATCCGTCTGCGCACTGACGCTGGTGACCTCCAGCTGGAGGGTCCCGTCCAGTAGCGGCTTGGCCTTGTTCTGGAGCGCCGTCCCGGTCATGCTGCCTCCTCGGCATGGGCTGAGAATCCCAGGTACCCGCCAACACGGCGGGAGAAGTGGTCAGTGAAGATCAGGGTCGTTCCACAGCCTTGACAGTCCACATTCGTGCCGATCGGATGGTCCGTCGTGGTGGAGGTGTGGCAGTGTCCGCAGAAGATGACACGGGGTCCGACCTCGTCGCACACCAGGGTCATTTCCTCGTCAACGAGGCCACATTCTGCTGCAACGGATGCCGCTGCGTGCACGTCTGCCGGTGGGCCGGCCAGTACAACACGCACACCGACACGCGAGTGTCCGAGCACAGACCTCAGGTTGGCGATGGCCTCGGGGGTCGCGGCTGCGAAGCGGAGGTCGTGCCGGGGCATGCCACCGGTGTCGTGATCTTCGAGAGCGTCGGTGGTGGCGAACGACACACAGATGACTCCGCGAAAACCGGGTTCGCAGCCGGCGCCTGTTGCCGGCGACTGGGATGCGGTACGCATGGGGGTTTAGGGTGCGAAGGTGCGGTCGCCGGCGAAGAATCCGAGGGCGTAGTCGGGAGTTTCGAACTTGACGGTGGTGCCCTTGGGGAAGAAGAGTACGTCGCGTTCGGTGGCGTGGGTGACTTCGCCGGTGGTCTGGTCGGTGAGGATGAATTCGCCTGNGTAGACGAGGGGTGCGGAGGCCTTGAGTTCGAAGAATCCGGCGCTCATGACCGAGCCTTCGGGGTTGGAGAGGGAGTCGCCGATGGCGGCGTCGCAGCCGGGTTCGTTCATCGGCGGAAGGTCGAGGTAGCCGCCTTCGACTTTGTAGATGGCGCCGGCCTTGGTGAGGGTGCCCAATACGGTTTCCATGATCTCTCCTATGAGGTGTGAAAGGTGTGTCAGAACTGTTCAACGGTGAATCTGGGAGACTGGCGTTCATCTCGGTTGACAAGCTACGGTACGTAATTCATATAGTCCAGCTTTTTTTAGAAATATTGATTCAGAATGTTTTTCAATTCGACATTCCGTTGCAGGCCCACTCCGCCCCATCCCAAGGTGTAGTCAGGGCTATCCCAAGACAGTGTTTCTACTGTCGGTATGTTTCGAAATAGTGGACCTCAAGCGAAAGCACCGGTCGGCCGTCACAGCCCGGTGACCGAACCGACGGGGATTCAGTTGTGGCTCCCAGTCCGGACTCAAAGGAGAGAACCATGACCATCGCTGTCGAAACTGAAACTGAAATTGTTGTCGGGGCGCACCCGCTTGATCCGTTGTCCCGTGCCGAGATTTCTCGCGCGGTCGCCATTCTCAAGAATGGGCCGGCGGCGGCTGAG